>JBFMDV010000020.1 GCA_040753875.1 Candidatus Zixiibacteriota bacterium
CTCGGGTGGAGACAATCTCAACGGCATCAATCGCCGTCCTCTACGCATGGTATCCTCCAGTATATGGTTTACCAAAGATACGCAGAAGACAAATAATATGATAGACATTAATGACTCAATACACTAGATGACCGGAACCTCGTCACAGTGGCCTGGGCCAATAAGGCCATTGTTGTAGTTGTCGAGCGCGGTTTGCCAAGTGTTGACGCTGTTCTTCAATGAGTGCGACAAGCTGCCCCAGGCATTCCAATCAAAACTGGCCAGGAACGCGTCCGCAGCGGCAATGGTTGAGGCGACAGCAGAGCCATCAGCGCCACTGGCGATACTCAGTTTGGCGCCCAGAAGCTGGGCATATAGTTTCGTTATGCCGTTCGACGGCTCACCATAGGTGTGCTGGTCAAGTATTGCCACGGCAGTCGCCGCGTTGGTCACGTGAATACTGCTGGCGCCACCGGCCGTACCGAGCCAGATGGGCAGTAGCGGCGTAACAACATCGGCCTGCGGACCGAACCCGGCATGGGTTTTCCAGTAGCCAATGGTGTGATCACAGCCGATCGCTCTGTACATGCCCGCATCCCAGGTGAGATCGGTCTCTCCACCCTCAAGCGTGGTGCAGATAGTCCGACCGGTCGTGACATCGGCATCGCTGTCGACAGCGTCGTTCGCCCCTTGATCCTGCGGGCTGAACACGAAGCCCGACGGCAGAACGAATTCAACGAAATACGAACCCGGCGTTAGATCGCCGAATAAGTAGTACCCGTTAACGTCTGTGGACGTCGTGCCAACCAGCTGGCCGCCGCAATCATACAGCCTTACGGTCACCCCGGGAATTCCAGGTTCCCCGACGTCCTGGATGCCGTCCAAATTCAGATCGTGCCAGACAAAATCCCCGATTGCAGCAATCTCAGGAATCTGAGGCATCTCAAACCGAATGAGACTCTGCTTTTCAAGGTCACTGACTTGGCCGGTAACCAACTGGGGCTGAGCACCAAAAGCGGTGTTGGGGAAATTGGCATAGATGGCGGCGTCGGCCACCGTCCCGAGCAGACCCCGCTGGATGGTCACGCAATCGGGAGTGCAAATGACCAACTTAGGGCGCAGCGCCGGGTCGGTCCCTTCACTGCTATGGTACCAGGCGAGACCCAACGGTCCCTCTTCAAGCAGGAAACCATAGTTCGGATACGTACCATTCAGCCAGCCCTGAACGAGGGCCGTGACATCGACTGATCTCCAGCCGATAGCATCGGGAGTGAAGGTACCGAAAACATCTGTGGCATAAGCCCCGGCGAAATTGTTCCACGTGACCGTTGCTTCATCCCACGGCGAGGTGGCGCGATGGACACGAACTTCCTGTGGGCTAATGTCAAATACATAGACCCACAAAGTAGCCGAATTGACCGTGACCGCCGCGGACAGGTTTCGGGTCAGGAGCTTGGGGTCGTTTGGCTGGGTAGGCTGCTGCGAACAACCTGCCACCAGCAATCCGACAACAAGCGGCAGGGCGAGCAATTTGTTGAATTTGGACATACTGTGACTCCTTTTATTGAGTTGGGACATTCTTCAGCTACGCCCCGGACGGCACCAGCCGAGCATAAGAGGCGCCCTGCACTTGCTAACTGACCGTAATAGACCCCAGTATCCGGTAGCCGCGATCCCATGAATTAAAATCAGCCCGTGTTTCAGGGCTACGTGACTCGGCGAGTCGACCGCGTAGACTGCACGATCAAACCCGAGGGTGGCCCCCAAAAAGCCACAGTGAAGTTGCGAATCTAAAATAACGTACGTGCGGGAATTGTCAAGAAAGAACCTAAAGGAAGGTCCAGGTTTCTTATGCCGAAGGGGGGACTCGAACCCCCACTCCCTTGCAGGAACTGCGCCCTGAACGCAGCGCGTCTACCAATTTCACCACTTCGGCGTCGAGACTGATAGCCGGAGACCGTCGAGGAGGCCGCCGGCAGGCAGAATATAGGCAGGGGGTCTTTGAAATCAAGGGCATTTTTGGCAGCCTGCACCCAAGGTCGATTCCCGTGAACTGGTTGACTGCGGAGTTACAAAAAACTACCTTAATGACAGCAAACGTTCACGTTGTACGGAAGATCACTATGCCTTGCGGCCGATGCAGTTTGGCAAAACGGTTCCTGCTACCTTGCGTTGTGGCCGTGGCCGTCCTGTTGAGTTGCAGTTCCGGTGACCGGCTCGCCGTCAACTCGGTAGGCCCACCCCCCGTCCAGGACCTGGCCTTAGCGCGCCACGATCCGCAGGGGTTTGTTGCCCTTCCCTTTGAAAAACTCCCTTTTATGAACGCCAACATCTCGTCGTGCCGGAGCTTTCTTGAACCGGTCGATAGCGATGGGATCGAGATGTCCTTGTTTTACGGCGCTGCGTGCTACCACCCCGTCAATCTGTGTCACCGCACGCTTGGGTTTATTTCCGCGTACTTTCAAACTCGTGATACGTTCTTTCTGGGACGTGCCGAACGAACCACCCGCAAGCTGATGCAGCTGTGCGAATTTCAGGACAGTGCCGCCTTTGCCTCCTATCAATTCCCTTTTAACGTCCACGGAGATTCCCGCAATCATTGTGAATCCCCCTGGTTTTCCGGAATGGCACAGGGGGAGTTTCTTGAGGTGCTGGTACGGCTGTTTGAGGTAACACAGGATAGCTCGTACCTCGACTTCGCAAACCGCGT
Organism: Candidatus Zixiibacteriota bacterium; assembly: GCA_040753875.1. Classification (NCBI taxonomy): domain Bacteria; kingdom Pseudomonadati; phylum Candidatus Zixiibacteriota; species Candidatus Zixiibacteriota bacterium. The sequence goes on from JBFMDV010000020.1 coordinate 2,690, forward strand.
GTTTGTCTCATTGGAACATCTCCACCTGCAAAATTCCCGCTGGGTTGCCCAGCTTGACTCCGACCGGTACTATTGGATCGAGGAGTACCCGCTCGAAAACGGCATGGATCAGACACTGAACGGCTTCATTGCCGCCGTTTTTGGAGTCTATGATTACTACCGCGTCACCGGCACAGGACGGGCAAAGAGCATCTACGAACTGAGCCTGACGACACTTAAGAGATATCTCCCTGAATTCCGGCGACCTGGCCTTCGGAGCTATTATTGCCTCGGGCACCGCGTGATCGCCTCCGACGGTTACCATGCTCTCCACTGCAACCAGCTACACTACCTGGCCGGAATCACGGGCGATCAGTATTTTGAGGATATGGCCAGGCTCTTCGAATCGGACGTGGCGGGGCAGTAGCGGGGCAGTAGCGTTGCACTAATACTGCGGATACAAAGTTGTTGTGGAAAGGTACGAAACGGAGTAGATTTGCCTGCGAAATTATTCTGATTTAGTTCAGGGATGGAACAAACTCACAACAGAACAAGCTCGATCGGGCTGATCTTACAGCCGCAAGTTTTGTTCCCCACTCTCGAAGTAATCCTCGCAGTAGCCGGACTCTTCCTTTTTAGCCGCCACGCCATAAGAGAATACACTGCTGAAGCACACTTGATAGACCTACTTCGCGCCAAGTTCTGGTCTATCGGTTGGGTGCTTATCAGTGCGGCGGTGCTCTATTTGTGCAGGCGGTCCCCGTCAGCGCCTACCTGGGCCGTGTTTCTTGTCAGCACGTACTTTGTAATTCTCTACGGACTGTTATTCAAGGGTACGGAATACGGCATGAACGGCCATTGGGGGGATAATGGGAACCGCCTCGCTGAGATCTGCAAGATAATGGCCTACATTAGCCCGTTTCAGGACTGGTACCTCAAAGATCTCCCCAGCTTTTATCCACCTGGCTGGTTCTGGTTGATGGCAATTTACGCGAAAATCCTCCAAATAGAAGCTTATCAAACAATCAAGTATGGCTATCTGCTGATTTTCCTCGTGTATCCGTGGCTGCTCTACTTTTCCTGGCGGAAGCTCGTGACACCCGTCGCCGCGGCGGCAGTGGTCGTGGCAACTCTGTTCTTGGCCTACAAATACATGGACTGGACCTATTACGAGAACATCACCGCCGGCCTTTTCCTCCCCTGGTGGCTGCACTACTTCGAAGGGGGAAAGGGTTCTCCCTCCGAGCCGATTCGTTTCACTACGCGCGAATATGTTTCCGGAGCTCTGATTGGCGCCGCCCTGTTTCTCATCTACTACTACTGGTTCTTCATGGCCTTGGCGGCGGTGCCGGTGACTCTGGGATACCGCTTCCTGACCACTCGCTCCTGGTCGTCGGTCTGGAACGATGTTAAACACAAATTGACTCTGATGGTAGGTGTAATGGCGCTGACATCGATCTACTGGCTGCCGCTGATCATCAGCATCTTCCGATACGGCTCCGAATCCATGCAGCATCTGTGGTGGAATAGCCACCATGGGGACCTGACCGATCAATGGCGCGCAGTGTCATTCGAATCGCTCTGGATATACGTTGGTGTCTTCTCTGCGTTCTACTTATGGGACCGACTCGGCCGAGGGAAGTTGCCGCTTTTCTTTGCAGGCGGCATTCTGACGATTCAGTTAGATCGAATTTACAATTTTGCCAGCAAGTCGCTCCAATCTCGAAAGGTAATTGAACTGGCTCACGTCTTCGTGGCCGCCCCGCTCGCATTGGGAGTAATCGAAGTATGGGAGAAAGCGGCCTCGCACCCCAACGTACGCAGAGGCATCGTGGGAATCGGACTCCTTGGTGCCGTTGTGGTCGCCAACGCTCATACGGAGGATATCAATACCGAGAAGTATCGCAATGCGGTTGGACAACGGGTTCCCGTTGAGGACTTGGCAGTGTTCGATTCAGTTGACACGCACGCAAGAGTCTTCCTGACCAACAATTATCGCGAAGCTTGTTATCGCCCCTACTATCTCTTCATTCCATATAACAACATGACCGCCCACACAGGCGGGCGCTACAGCCGGAGAGAAGCGTTCTTAAGGGAAGCGGCCAAGATCGTCGAGCCGGAACTACTGGCGTATGCACTGGCGTACAACCGATATGACCGAGTCGATTACGTTTATTTGCCAGTCAACAAGGATACCAAACGCCTCGAACAAACGCTCTATCAGGCAGCCTTCAATGAAATTGGCAAGACCACTATTATCACCTATACAGCCGACATCGCCACGGCACCGAGCATCTTCGTGAAGCGACACGAGAAGGGCATGTACGAGCTGGTCGCGCCGCCCAGAGGTATAAATTTGGATCAACGCATCAAAGATCGTTACCCGGCAGTTTTCGCCCACTTACGCGACTAGACAACCGTTCCTCACAAAGGTTCAGAGAGAACACGCGATTGTAGAAAATACCGGAGCCAGGGGGACTCCTCAAATCCCGGCGTTCAAGCGGGTCAAATAATCTCTTTCCGTCCCCGGAACCACTCTACCGTCCGACGCAACCCCTCTTCAAGTCCCACCTGTGGCTGCCAGCGAAGGCGCGTTCGGATCAACTCGATACTCAGCACCCGTCGACGGATATTGTCGATATCGCGACGGTCGATGTGCTCCGGCACGATGTTGCTCCCCATGAGCCTGGTCAACATCGCGACCAGTTCCACAACCCGTGTCTCCGTGCCGGTCCCCAGATTGAACACCATGCCGTCTGCCTTGGGTGAAAGCATCGCCACCAGCGTGGCATCGACCGCGTCATCAACGTACGTGAAATCTCGCGTTTGCTGACCGTCGCCGTGTATTTGCGGGCGTTGGCCATTGTGGATGGCATCCATGAATTTCGAAATCACACCGCAGTAGGGATTCGTGGGGTCTTGTTTGGGACCATAGACATTTGAGTACCGCACGGCTGTCACCGGCACACCATACGATTCGTAGAATGCGAAACAGTAGTTCTCACCGGCCAGCTTCGAAACTGAATATGGAGAGAACGTGATCGTGCGCTCGTCCTCATTGATCGGAATTATGCGCGGGTTGCCATAGACAGAGGCTGATGACGTGTATACGATCCGCTCAATGCCATGTTCTTTGGCCGCCAATAGCACATTAAGCGTACCGCCGATATTGGTGGCGAAATCCTCGCGCGGATTCTTGGTGGAGACGATAATATTCCGCGCCGCCATGTGGGCCACGTAATCGGACTCTCTCACCAGCTTCGACACCAGTTCGGAATCAGTCACCGAACCCCGCACGAAACGGTACTCGATACCAGCATCGATATTTTCGAGTCTGCCGGTGAACAGGTCATCAAGGACCGTCACTCTGCCACCTGCCCGCGCCACCCGCTCGGTAACATTGGAGCCTACAAACCCGGCTCCTCCGGTGATGAGTACTCGTTTCCCTTCAAGTCTCAGTTCAGTCATTTTCGTATCCCCAGTCTCAGGAAAATCAGCGGCCGCGCCAGTCGCCACCAGTCGCGAAACGGTTTCATCTTCGTATACTGCTGCGGCAAGCCATGGTAATACACCGTGATTGGCATCTCGATCACCTTGACCGTATGCGATGTGACCGCTTTGTACAGCAAGTATGGCTCAAGCTCATACGTGTTCAGCCAATCCTGATTGAGCTTGATGCAAGGGTCATCGAGAATAGAGAGATAAAACGCGCGGAACCCGTTGGTGCCATCGGTGATGCGGTGACCCGTCAGAATCGTGAACATTAGCGAATAGAGGCGAGTGGTGATCTCGCGAAACAGCGGCCCATTGACTGTCTTGCCGCCTTTCAATCGACGGGAGCCCTGTACGAAATTGCGCTTGTCTTCGCAGAGCTTATCCAGCACTGGCGGCAATTCACTCGGTTCGTGCTGATCATCGCCGGACATGATGACGGCAATATCGAATCCGTTCTGCTTCCCGTAGTACAGCCCGGTTCGAATCCCTGCCCCCACCCCCATATTCACCTCATGTCGAATGACATGAGCGCCCGCCTGACGTGCCTCGTCGGAAGTCCGGTCGTTTGAGCAGTCATCGACAACAACTATCCGATCCACACAACCGACGGCAGTTACTTTGTGTACCACTCGACCAATCTTCCCCTCCTCGTTGAATGCGGGGAGGACACAGAGTACGCTACAGCGACCGGCCATATGAACTCGCCCGAACAAATCATCGCCCTGAGAATTAGCTTTTGGATGCTGCTCGTGAGACATGGCGTACCATTGGCTTTATTGTAGGTACCGCTTTGCCGCTTGTCAATACGTTCCAGTGTTTCTATTTTGGCAGCGCGCTGTTGAACGGAGATGATTGTAACCATGACCGCATCCAACTCATCACCCCGATATTTGTTGGATCTCTGGCTTCTGTGGGGGGCGGCGCTGATCCTTCGTATAATCTATTTCGTGCTCGCTATCAGAGATGTGGGACTAATCTCGGCGTGTCAATACTCACCGGACTCAACCTTTTACCAGTCAATTGCCGATAGCTTTCTGTCCGGTCAGTGGCACGCCTCGACCAGCTTGCTCAAAGTGGGTCCTGGGTACGGCATGATGTTGGCCGCCGTCAAAGCCATATTCGGCCCGGGATTGATCGCCCCGGTAGCACTGAATATACTCCTCGGCAGTCTTGCCCCCGTATTGATCTACTTGATCGCACAGAGTTTGTTCGAAAACCGTCTCGTTTCACTGGTGGCGGGCGCAATCAGTGCCGTCTCACTCACATCAGTTGCGCTCAGCAGTCAAATTCTGACCGATCAGCCGTTCTTCACCATACACGCTGCAGCCATTCTCGCCTTCACCAATGGAATCAGAACGGCGCGATTTCAGTGGTTCCTTGCTGCCGGCGCGCTTGGTGCCTGGGGTGCGTATGTGCGATCGGCCGGTGAACCGTGGTTATACCTCTTCGCCGCGCTCATCCTGCTGGCACCTCGTCCGCCCACATTCTGCTCGCGGCGCCATTTCGTCCGCACGGCCAGCGTGACCGTCCTTATCATGCTTCTGATGGTCGCTTCCTGGTCCTGGCGAAACCGCCAGGTGCACGGGTTGTATACATTTGGCACCAACGGTGTGATGTCACTGCGTTCTTACCTTCTGCCGCTTGCCGTCGGCTCCCACACTCCCGGCAGCAACATGAGCCAACTCGGACTCACCTGGTCCATCGAGGACGGTGACAACAGCCTTCCCCCCAAGGAAGCATACGGCCTGGCGAGACAGCGCGTCATAAGGGTACTTCGCGAGCACCCGGGCTGGATGTTCGATGCGTACTTCGCCGCGCTGAAGGACAACATCCGCAACATCAACATCTTCTTGTACCAACAGATACCTTCCCTCCGCTGGTTTACCATTCTGGAGGATCGCGTCATGGTAACGTGGCTCGGTTATCTGATCGTTGCCGCAAGTTTTATCGGACTTGTCATAATGATTGCTCGCAGGCAATACCTTGCGGCCATGCTCCTCGGTACGACCTACGCATACTTCACCTTCATCGCCGGATTCAGCTTTTCCCAAGGTTCACGACTTCACTATCCCGCTGAAATGGCCTGGAGTATTCTCACCGCGTACTTTGTCGTTTCAACTTTTCGTGGAATCGCTCGTTTGATAAGACGCTCGCGTTCCGCCAATCAGTATTGACAAGTCGAAACGATCTCCGAATTCAGCACAGGCCCATGAGCTGGCATACCAAAAAAAACCGCCTCATGCGAGGCGGTCTTAACGTGTGCATTGTCGGTGTTGTCAGTTCAGATACGCGCGCAACGAACGGCTGCGCGAGGCATGGCGAAGGCGACGAATCGCCTTCTCCTTGATCTGTCGCACTCGTTCGCGGGTCAGCGAGAATCGCGCCCCGATCTCTTCCAGTGTGAGCGCCTTCTCATGATTCAACCCAAAATACAGGTTGATCACTTCGGCTTCACGCGGCGTGAGCGTATCGAGCGCTTTCTCGATCTCTACCCTCAGTGATTGCGTGAGCAGCGCTTCATCGGGGGATGGCTGAAACTCATCCTCGAGGATATCAATCAGCGAGTTGTCCTCCGACACCGAAAACGGCGCATCGAGGGATAAGTGCGAGTTGGAAATCTTCAGCGTGTCGGACACTTCTCCTTCGGAGAGCTCCAACTCCTTGGCGATCTCCTCCGGCGAAGGCTCACGACCCAATCCCTGTTCCAAACGGCTGGAGATCTTACCGATCTTGTGCAAAGTGCCAACTCGGTTGAGCGGCAGTCGCACAATGCGGCTCTGTTCCGCCAACGCCTGAAGTATCGCCTGTCGGATCCACCAGACAGCATAGCTGATGAATTTGAATCCGCGGGTCTCGTCGAACCGTTTGGCCGCTTTGATCAGGCCGATGTTGCCTTCGTTAATAAGATCGGCCAGGGACAGACCCTGATTCTGATACTGTTTGGCTACCGAAACGACGAAGCGCAGATTGGCCTTGGTCAATTTCTCCAGGGCCTTCTTGTCGCCCTGCTTGATACGTCGCGCCAGCCGCACTTCCTCATCGGCAGTAATGAGAGGTGTTTCCCCGATCTCGCGAAGATACAGGTCGAGCGACCGGTCCTCGTCGCGATATTTTAGGGATTGTTTAGCCACGTGTTACAACTCTCTCCTTTTCAAAGATACGAACGGTTTCCACGCTGACCGGCCGCCTTCCCGAAGGCCGCACAACGTGCTCTTCCCTTGTCATTTCATCCTACGGACGCAGCACCTTCCGTGCGATCGTACCGTCCGGCTCCAACACTATCAGCGGTACCCGAGCCCCTTTCCCAATGCGAGTCTCGAGTCGTTTAATGTCACCTATTGAACCGACCTCAGCACCACTCACCTGTGTGATGATTGTCCCCTCGGCTATGGACGCCCGGTCAGCCGCTGATCCACTATATACGCGGTTTACATACAGCCCGGCGATGGGTTTGATTCCAATCTGGCGGGCCATGTCCTCGGTAAACGAGACTAATTCCATCCCCATCCAGTCGAGCGCCATCTGATCGCGGCCGCCGCGTCCGACCGACGCCGATGCCAGCGAGGCATCACGGTCTGCCACCGTCGCCGTCAACGTCATTTCATTCCCTTCTCGGATAACTTGTACCGGGACACTCGCACCGCTCTTTACGGTAGAGACCAACACAGCAAACTGATTGCTGTTCTGGACCTCTTCGTTATTGAATGCCACCACTACGTCGCCGCGGCGGATACCGGCCTGTTCAGCCGGCGAACCATAAAAGACCGAATCGATCACCACCCCTTGTACGGCTTTCAATCCAAGACGTTTGGCCTGGCGCTCGGTCACATTTGACAGCCACACGCCCAGCCACCCACGGCTCACCTTGCCGCTCGCGATCAGGTCAGGAACCACGGCGCGCGCCAGGTTGATCGGGATAGCGAACCCGATCCCCACTGAGGATCCAGTGGGGCTTGAGATCGCCGAATTGACCCCTACGCACTCGCCGCGGAGATTCAACAGCGGCCCACCGGAGTTACCGGGATTGATCGAGGCATCAGTCTGAATGTAGTTTTGAAACAGCGGCGTCTCGTCCCCGAATCGCAGATTGGAGCGCCCCTTCGCCGAGATAACACCGACTGTCACCGTCCGGTCCAGGCCCTGCTGCGGGAACGGGTTACCGATAGCTATCGCCCAATCGCCCACTTTGATACCTTCGGAATCCCCAAACGGTATTGTTGTTACTTTTTCCTGCGGATCCACTTTGAGAACCGCCAGATCGGTGGCGGTGTCAATCCCAACAACCTTGGCGTCATATTCATAACCGGACGAGGTCCTGACCGTCACCTGGCGGGAACCGCGCACCACGTGGCTGTTGGTCAGAATGTAACCGTCCTCGCGAAAGAAGAATCCAGAGCCGGAAGAAGTACCGAAGCCGCCGCCATGATACCACCACGGGAGCTGTTCATCTTCAGTCACCGCCGCAACGTTCACCACCGCATCTTTCACCCGGTCAACAACGCCCACGAACGGAGATTCCTGCTCGCCGTTACGGTCTACAATGGGGTACAGCCCGGTCTGAGCGATGTTGGTCGGCACCTGCGCCTCCGCCGGGTGCGGCAAATCGAACCGTGACGCGACGACAATTCCAATCACGACACTCAATAGCGCGACGGTAAAGACTGTCGCAACGCCGAACCGGCGGGGATTATGCCTGTCGGGGGGAATAAGCTGGTCCTTCAAGAATTGCCTCCAACGGGTTTAGCCTCATATTTTACTATTCCTTAAGGGGCCTGTCAAGCCCAAAATACCAGGCCTCACCCGGTATTCTCTCCTTATAACGTCTTGGCCCAGATAATGATTCAGCCTTTTTTTCTGCTTTCTACAGAGCGCTTCGCCCCAACGCTTCTCTACCCCACCGGGTAACTTATTGACATCCCTTGAGAAAGCGGTTAGGTTGACTTTTTGATGGCAACTGAACAGGAACTTGGACAACAAATTGTCCAGATCGGCCAAAGACTCGCCGAGCGCCAGATGGTGGCCGGAGCGGATGGAAACATCTCCGTCCGCCTGCCGGATAACCGTGTCCTCATAACCCCGTCCGGGAAGGCCAAAGGGCACCTGGTTACAGCGGAAATAATCACGGTTAACCTGGACGGAGTCAAACTGACCGGTAAAGGAAGTCCCTCAAGTGAATCCGCCATGCACATGTTTGTCTACAAGTCTCGTCCGGACATATCGGCCTGCGTGCACTCTCATCCGCCCTATGTCACGTCGTTCGCGGTAGCCGGCGAAGAACTCCCTTTTGACGTTCTGCCGGAAGTTGTGGTCACGGTCGGTGAAATTCCCCTGACGGAATACGCGCCTCCGGGGACATCAGCCGTACCTGATGCCATCGCCCCATTCATTGCCGACCACAACGCCTTTCTCCTCCGCAACCACGGCCTGTTGACGATCGGCCGAACGCTTGAGGAAGCGTACCTCCGCCATGAGACGGTCGAGCATTATGCCCGGATACTGCATTTGGCCCGCCAACTGGGCACTGTAGGTCGGATCCCCCAGGAGGACTTCGCTCGTCTGGATGAACTCCGCCTGAAACTCGAACAGGGCTCAGACCGGTAGGAGCCGCCGCCATGTTGGTGAAGAAAGTCGTGATCGACCGGGCCAATCGGCTCTTCAAGATGCCGCCGGACATTCTCTCGTTTGCCTCCCTTGTCCCCAAGCGCGGGCTGATCAGGAGACCCGACCTACTGGACCTGGCAACGTTCGCCTGGCCGGTCGAGTTTGACGATGACGTAGTGATCAAGGGGGAACGGCTGCGGCCGGCGTCGAGATCTGAAATTGACGGCCTGAAGGAAGAAATTTTGGCCTGGATGCAAACACACGCTCAGGCTCGCCTGACCAGTACAAAAGAAGTCTATGTCGGCGGTGGCATCACGCATATGCTTCTCGCCCTTTCGCTGGCCTATATCGATAACGGAGACCTGGCCTTTGTCCCGGAGCTTGGTGTGCCCATGTACCGAAAAGCGATCATCGCTGCGGGAGGTGAGCCGGTGACGTATGGCATCTCCCAAAAGAGAGGCTGGTCACCGGACTTCAGCCGGGTCGGCAGCCGGGTCGGCCATGTCGCCCGGATACTGTTTCTCAATTCGCCGCACAATCCCACCGGCGGCGAATTAACCCCCAAGGATCTCGGGGAACTGATATGGCAGGCAGGAAAGGAAAATCTGCTGATCGTCAACGATGCCGCTTACCAGTCGATCGCCGGTCGTGCACCGGTTTCGACACTGGCCGTCGAGGGGGGGCGTCGCGTCGCAGTCGAACTGTATTCTCTCTCGTATCAGTTCGGTCTCCCTCACCTGCCGTTTGGGTTCGCTGTGGGGAATCGCGAGGTCATCGCGGGGCTCGAAGTCGCATCTGGTCTGTTGCCGGTAACAATACCCTCGTGGGTAGTGGAAATGGCCCACCGAGCGATCCGCCAGTATCCGAACGCCGCCATCAAATCGGTGCGTCAACAATGCGCGCAGACGTCAGCAGAGGCGTCGCGATTGCTCGAACTGCTGTCGCTGGAAACCGTCGGAGGCGCCGCCGTACCGTTCATCTGGTGCCGCATCCAGCGCCGCGCTCACGCCGGGACATTGGCTCGTCTGCTGTACCGTCGGTACCGGATTCTTGTTGCACCCGGCACCTCATTCGGCGAGACCGGACAGGGATATATCCGCATGTCACTGACGCGCGACGCGAAGACATACGGCGATGCCGCCGCCCGCATCAAGCGGCGCCTGGATCTGCTCCATGGGCGAAAGGGGGAGGCATGAAAGATGTTATTCGCCTGGTCGGCATGTCGTTTTACGGCTTCCACGGCGTGACTACCGCCGAAAAAGAGACCGGCAGAGTCTTTGAAGTGGATTGCGAACTGGAGCTCGACTTGTCTGATGCCGGTCACAGCGACAGCCTGCGCGACACCATTGACTACAGCCAGGTGCATGCCACGATACAGGAAGTCGTGGAGGGTACGGCGTTCGCGCTGTTGGAGCGGCTGGCGAATCATCTGGCCTCGATAGTCCTTGACAAGTTTCCGGCGTATCGGGTAACTTTGAAAGTCCGGAAGCTGCATCCGCCGATCGCCGGGCACGTGAAACATATTGAGGTGGAAGTCACGCGGTATCAGGGAGATACTACCAAGTTGACCAATCCGACAAAATGAGTATGATGAGGTACTTCAATGGCTGAAACCGTCTATTTGCTTCTGGGCTCCAACATCGGCGATCGCGAACGAAACCTTGCCGCCGCCGCAACGCGACTGGAATCACTTGAAGGGTTCGAGTTGATCGCTGCGTCGAGCATCTACATCTCCGAAGCGGTGGACATGGTCGGCGAGAACCCGTCGTTTCTCAATCAGGTCATCAAAGGAGAATACCAATTCACTCCAATGGAACTTCTGCGCGAAACAGAACGGATCGAGCAGGAACTCGGCCGTTCCGACAAAGGGCGCAAAATGTCCCGCTCGCTCGATTGCGATATTCTGCTGTTTGGCGAAACGGTATCGACGAGCGAACAACTGACTATACCGCACAAGCAGCTTTTGCACCGTCCCTTCGCGCTGATTCCCTTGTTAGAACTCGACCCCATGGTTGTTCATCCTGTCACACATAAACCGATTGCGGATTACCTGAAAGATCGGGATCGCCAATCAGTGCTGCTGTACAAGGACCATGTCGCAGGAAACCGCTGAGCCCAGATATATTGCAGTCGAGGGCGTCATCGGCGTCGGCAAGACCACCTTCGCCCGGATGCTCGCCGAACGGATCGGCGCGGAGATTCTGAACGAAGAGGTGTTCGAGAATCCGTTCCTGGTAGACTTCTACAAGAACCGCAAACGGTACGCCTTCCCCTGCCAGCTTTATTTCCTTATTTCTCGATTTCAGCAGCAACAGCAACTGGTGGTGCGAGACCTGTTCGCTCAGCGGATCGTGGCGGATTATCTCTATGCCAAGGACGCCATCTTCGCGTCCGTCACTCTGAGCGAACGGGAATTAGTGCTCTATAACAAGATCGCCCCGGTTCTGACCCGCGATATCCCCCGCCCCGACCTCGTGATCTATCTGCAGGCGCGCACCGGCATACTGCTTGACCGCATTCGCCGCCGCAATTTTGCATTCGAAAAAACCATCGATCAGGAGTATCTCGAGGTCCTTAACAAGGCGTATGATTACTATTTTTTCCACTACACCGAGACACCCCTGCTGGTGGTGAAGACGGACGATATCGACTTCGTGCACACGCCGGAGCATTTCGATGATCTGATCGACCAGATACGCAAGCCGATGGTCGGCAAGAAATATTATTCCCCCGCCGGCGACCTCAAAACCAGACCGCAGCAGGATTATGTCGGTTAATCGACCCCGCAAGAAGAGTACCGTGAACAGCTTCGTCACGAAGAAGGCGCACGGAGAGAAGATCGCGGTTCTCACGGCGTACGACTACTTTGTGGCCAAACTAATGGACCAGGCCGGGATTGATGCGGTTCTGGTCGGTGATTCGGCGGCCAATGTGATCCATGGATTCGATTCCACGCTGCCGATCAGCATGGACGTGATGATCGCCCACACGGCGGCGGTGTCCAGAGGGACGGAGCGGGCGCTGATCATCGCCGACATGCCGTTCCTCTCATTTCAGCCGTCACGGAAAACCGCCATTCTCAATGCCGGTCGCTTTCTCAAGGAGGGGGGCGCTGAGGCTGTCAAGATCGAAGGAGGGATTGAAATGGCAGGGACGATCAAGCGAGTCATCGAATGCGGTATCCCGGTGATGGGACATATCGGCCTCACGCCGCAGTCAATTCACCGGTTCGGCGGCCCCAAAGTGCAAGGGCGCGAAGAACGCTCCAAGGCGTATCTCATGGAATCGGCGCTCGCTTTGGAAGAAGCCGGCTGTTTTTCAATTGTGCTCGAACTAATTGAAACATCGATAGCGACCGAGATAACGGCGGCCCTTCAGACCGCAGCCACCATCGGTATCGGGGCGGGTCCGAATTGCGACGGCCAGGTGCTGGTCACCAACGACCTGCTGGGACTGCGGGAACCGGATTTCAAACCGAAATTCCTCCGCCAGTATGCCGACTTGTCGGCTGCCATTAGTGACGCCGTGCGCCGATACATCGAGGATGTCCGCCGAGGCAACTACCCTTCCAAAGAAGAGTCGTATTGATTCCGCTCGGCTGCTCAGGCCAATTCTTGTTGACAGGATTCAATCCGCTTGACTAAGTTGAGCAGACTTGTCGATTTGCAAATCTCACCGGGCAGGTCCCGGGAGAATATGCGGAAGACACCGTCTTCCCCAGGACACGAAACAACTCAAATGGCTGGAGGTATGTATGTTGAAGGAATTCCGGGAGTTTGCCATGCGCGGCAACGTCATGGACATGGCGGTCGGTATCATTATCGGCGCGGCCTTTGGCTCCATCGTGACGTCGCTTGTTGGTGATGTTCTCATGCCGCCTATCGGGCTGTTGCTGGGCAATGTCGATTTCTCCAACTTGTTTGTCGTGCTGCAGGACGGCAGCACGCCCGGACCGTATTCATCACTGACAGCGGCTCAGGGAGCAGGTGCCGTAACCATCAATTACGGACTGTTCATCAACAAGATCATCAGCTTTGTCATCGTTGCATTCGCCGTGTTCATGATCATCCGCGCGATGAACCGGCTCAAACGCAAAGCTGAATCGCCGGCCGCGGTGCCGACGACCCGGGAATGCCCGCGTTGCCTGTCGGTGATTTCTATCAAGGCCACTCGATGCGCTCACTGTACGTCGGAGTTAGCGGCTTCGGCGTGATGTGCAGTGCAGGCGGTCACTGTGCCACGCATGGTCAATGATTGCCGCATTCCCGCTTGGATGTGATGTCTACGTCAAAGGAGTGTCACTGTCATGAAATCTGCCATTCTAGCCTTCGGTTTGGTTGCACTTACTTCTCTTCCGACCAGTGCTCAGGATTCCACCGTGATCGGCTGGCGCAAATCGCTGCTTGTCGATGTCACGACCACGCAAACTTCGTACTCCGACTCCTGGGTCGGCGGGGAGGCTGGGTCGTTCAACTGGGTAGCTAATCTCAATGGCGGCGCTGAGCGCCAGATGAAGAGCTGGTTCAATTACCGCGCTACGCTCAAACTGTCGTTCGGGCAGACGATGACCCAGGATGAACAAAGCAAAGATTGGTCCAGGCCAAAGAAGTCCACCGACCTGATCGACTGGGAAAACCTTGGCCGTTTCACGTTCAATAAGTTCGTCGATCCGTACGCCGCATTCCGCTTGGAAAGCCAGTTCTACACGCCGCTGCATCCGCAGAAGAAAGCGTATCTGTCTCCCGTGAAACTAACTGAATCGGCCGGTCTGGCTCGGCGTTTCTATCAGGCGAAGAAAGATGATCAGATAACCAGCCGTCTCGGGTTTGCACTTCGGCAGATTCTCAAGAAGGACATTTTGGATACGGTCTCATTCGCAACGGTGGATACGACCTTCACCGATGGTGGTCTTGAGTCCGTGACCGACATTTCTCTGACCTTGAATTCAAACCTCCGTTATGTCGGCAAGCTTTCTCTCTACAAGGCGCTTTACTTTTCGGAGAGCAGCAAAGTCAAGGGGACACCGTTTGAGAATGACTGGAAAGCAGTTGATATCAACCTGGAGAACCTGGTGTCGGCAAACGTCACGAAGATCGTCGCCGTGACGTTTTACACGCAGATCCTCTATGATAGACAGGTGAGCTACAAGGGACGATTCAAGGAGACGCTGGGGATAGGCTTCGCGTTCAAGCTGGCGTGAAGTTCGTACGCTCGTGTGCGGGCTCAGTGTCCGATCACACCGCTGAGATAGAGTATCAGCAGTGTAATCACCAGGATACTGATGCCGCCAACGGCAAGAACCCAGATCGGTACTCTCCGCCTTGCTGCCTCTTCCGGCTCCTCGATCGGCGAATGTTCGCGCTCGTCAATCGCGCGGAGGAACTCCTCCCAATCGATCAGCACTTGCTCGCAACTCTGGTACCTGTTTCCTACCCTGACAGCCAGAAGCCGCTCGAGGATTGACGTGACCCCTTCGGGTAGCATACGCTGCGCTTCGCCCAAATTCAGATTGTCGCGCGGGTCATATTCCGGTGTCCTCCCAAGCAGCAATTGATGCAGGATAACGCCAACGGCATAGATATCGGCGGCCTTAGAGACTTTCCGTTCCGGCGCCATGTACCAGTTTCTCTTGCCGGTGCCGTTGTAATGAGCCGGCATCCCAAAGTCGGTCAGCTTGACCACATCGGCGGTATCAAACAGCACGTTGGACGGACGAACGTCGCCGTGAATGATGTTGTTCTTGTGCGCGAAATCCAGTCCGCGGGCGATCTGCACCACTACTTCCATCGCTTTGCGCCACGGATACACCCGAACCATCCGGTCGGCCAACGACCCACCCGGCGCATACTCACAGATAATGACAGTGGATTTATTGTCTCCCCCGGCGCCGAAGACCGGGTTGATATTCACATGTTTGAGGGACTTCAGCAGCTTGGCTTCTTTACGTCCCTGCTCCCCCCGGCTGTGTTTCTTCAGGATGTACAGCTTCTTGTTCGCTTTGTTCTCGACCAAAATGGTCGAGCCAAACTTACTTTCCTTGATGGTATCCAGATACCGACAGTTACCGATGAACGAGTCTGCACCGGAGACTGAGGTATCATCGTTGGGCAGTCCCGACCGCGCCCCACCCATGATCTCCAGCAGGGCATCTTTGAGTTCTACCGCCGTCTGATACCGGTCCTTCGGTTCCTGCGCCAGGCACTTCTGAATGATTGTGTCGAAGGCCGATGGCAGCGAGGAGTTGATCTCCGAGGGCAGTTTGAACCTTCCCTGCGGCTTGCGACCGGTCAGAATTTCGTAGATGATGATTCCCAGCGAATACAGGTCTGTTGTTTGGTCGACATTGGTCGAGCTGATCTTCTGCTCCGGCGACATATACGCCATCGTTCCCATAATGACATCGCCGGAGGTTACTTCGGTGTCCGGCATCCCCACGATCTGCGCGATGCCGAAATCCGCGACGCGGGCATTCCCCTGGCGGTCGATCAGCACGTTGGTCGGTTTGATATCGCGGTGCACCACGCCATTCTTGTGCGCATAATCGAGCGCCTTGCACACCTGAACGACCACATCCAGTTTGACATTGAGCGGGATCTTCTGAGAATCGATCACTTCGCGGAACGAGGCACCGTCGACATACTCCATGACGAAATAGTACCGCCCGCCCGCTTTTCCCCGGTCGATAATGTGCACGATATTGGGGTGGCTCAGCTTGGCGATAACCAACGATTCTCGTTCGAAACGTCTGACAATGTCGGGGTCGTTGATAAGCTTGCCGGAAAGGACTTTGATCGCAACATCGCGATTGAGTGATTCCTGGCGCCCTTTGTAGATTTCGGCAATGCCGCCCTGACCGATCTTTCCGGTCAACACGTAATCCCCGATCTTGACTGTCCTATCGTCCTGAACTACCTGCGCCATCGTTGCTCCAACCAACCAAAAAGAAAGGGATAACCGCTTGAGCGGCTATCCCTTACTAAATCGGCAGTAATGACCTAATGGTTTATTTCACCAGGATCATCTTTTTCGTTTCCGAACCCAAATCATGAGTCAGCCGGTAGAAGTAGACGCCGCTCGGTTGACGCGAGGCATCGAACGTAACCTGATGTACCCCAGCGTCTACCCGACGGTCCACTAATGTCGCCACCCGCTGGCCCAGTACATTGAAGACCTCCAGCGTGACGTGACTGGCTCGGGGGAGAGCATAGGAGATCACCGTGGATGGGTTAAATGGGTTCGGGTAGTTCTGGCCAAGAGCGAACTCCTCGGGAAGCAGGCCTTTGTCATCCCCAAGCGCTGTCGGCACCATAACACGCACGTAACCGGCCGAGAAGGCAGGGAAATACGCAGTCCCTTGGTCATCGCTGAAATTGCTCTGATCCCAGTAGTGTATCGTATCTGGACCCATCACGACAATCGAATCGAGGTTGATGGAGTCGATCGGGACAACCCCTGACTGCGCGTTGCCGCTCAGACTGAAAAAGAGACGGCAGATCAACCCGCTCGGATCGGTTATCGTGGGAATTGGATTTTGAAACGGTGGAATATACAGGACATGAACCGTATGGGCGCTCGGATCAATTATGGCAGTTCCAGTGAAACTGGCCGGCAAGAGCGAGCCGATGAACGATACGGAATCAAGAGATAGTTCCGGACTTGCAAATTTCAGTGGAATCGACAACGCCGCGATGCCTATGTTGTTGTTGGTTAGGGTAACACCCAAGTTGAATTTATTGCCCGGCTGGACCTGAATCGTGTCTACTGAAACCACCCCATCGTATGGCGGCGGCACCGCCAAAGCGGCGCCGCTTGCCAACACCAGAAGCGGCAGTACAAGCGACTTCGTTAACGACCTCATACCAACCATCCTTTCAATATACTCATCACGCACTTGTTCACAACTTGCTCAACGCCGATTTCTCTTAATACCAGGCGCTATACCTTCCTTGCGCAAAGAGTATGCCACCGTTCCGATGCTGCAAGTTTTAGCGGTCCCAGCATCGCGAGACTACAGCTATCAGCGTAACAATTTGCTACACAGTAGGTTACATGAAAGCGTAACAGTCAGGCGCCAGCGGGGTTGTTAGAAACAGGTACTCGAAGGCAGAACTGTCGTGCGCAATAGCGTGCTTATGGGAAATGACATGCAAATGCGAGGTTCAGAATGGTAGGTCGGGGTCCGAGGTCGATTCGACCGAGAAACCCGACATCGGATGCATAATGTCATGCCAGCGTACGCTGGCATCCAGCCCCAGCGGTTGACTGGCCCACAGCTTTCGGTGGGGTGACGCACTTGAGCTGTGGGTCAAAACGCTGGGACCAATCAAAGTTGTCCTGAGCGCAGTCACAGGCTTGCAGTGGGATTCTTCACTGCATAATTGCCTTGGCGTGACGCACTGAGCGGAGACGGAGCGCGATCCTCTGTCTGCCGTTCTCTCGTTGTGTCATTTCCGCGCACGCGGAAATCCAGCCTTACTGATTCCAATCGGTCTTGATATTGACGAACATGGTCTTGTTGTCACGCCAGATGAAACAGATCACCTCTCGAGGAAGCGCGCTTTCAATGGCTTCAACTGCCGCTTTCACATCATCGATCGAATTGATCGTGGTCGTGCCTATCTTTTGGAGAACATCACCGATCTGCAATCCGCCTACCGAGGCCAGGCCGCCGGGCTTGAGTTCCGATACCACCACTCCCTGCAGACTGCCGACATCGACGTTGAACGCCATGTAATCGGAGAACACCAGGTTTCTCACGGAAAATTCGAGCGACTTGCTCTGGTACTCCGGCGCGTCGGTGGCCGTCAGCGGCGCCGCCTCAAGGGTAGCCAGGATCCGAAGCGTATCGATCCCGAAGTCATGTGGACGATAGACTGTAAATTCGATCGAGGTTCCCGGCGCCATTTCAGCGATATGTCGCTGGAACACCGGCAGCTTCTCATCTGAGTCGATGTCCATCGGTTGGCCGTTTAATTCATAGATGATATCCCCAATCAGCAAACCTGCCTTTTCGGCCGGAGAGCCCTTCATGACGTCGTTAACGATTATCCCTCCGGGCGCTGTCACACCAAGGAATTCCGCTATATCCTTGGTGAGTGCTTGCAGTGTGATCCCCAGCCAGGCGCGGTCCTCCTCTCCCTTGCGCGGCGGCGCCGCAATCATCTTCTGTAGACGCTCGCCGGTCACCACCCCAAGCATCGGGATATCGAACTGGTTAAAGGACTCCAACATGCCGCCGGCATCGGTGTTCACCGAACCCGGGTCCATAAGTGCTCCCAGGACACCCACCGGGACTAACTGGTCGTCGAAAAGCACGCCCGCCATTTCCGTCGGGTTGAACCCGACCGTAAGTGGGAATCGTTCCGGCTGCTCAACTATGGTTGAGATCATTCCGATGTCCGCTGCAATCGGCGGGTTCACGAACTCCGGCAGGAGCATGTAAAGTGCCAGCCAGGAACCGACTTTGAATTGCAGGTTGGAGGTAAACCTAACCGGTTTGAAGCGACCGGCAGTGTCCCCGGTAATGCGGGCAAAACCGAGCTTGGTAAACCGATCGATACCGACGAACTCAGCCGAGTACTTCTTGCCGGCGAAGGTGCTCACCTCGATCTTCGTGGGCGTGGTTTTCATGGTGAACCCTGACATGGCGGCAAAGGGGTGCTCGGTGGAAAGGAAACTGCCGTCGAACACAACCAAGCCATCTTCGGAGACAACGGTACCCAATACTCGCTGCTCCTGCTCATTGGTCTGCATGCCCATCGATATCTCAACTTTGATCTTCATGATAACAGTGAATTCGCGGACCATCTGCTGCAGCCGATCAAACTCAAAATTCTGGGCAGCACCTCGTTGCGAGACGCCAAGCGTCAGAACAAGGGCAGTCAAGAGCCCAGCCGAGCCGAACCCTCGCCTCGGCATGACCCTATTCATTCGATTCAGCACCTGATTTCCTTTCCGCCTTCACGACCACCAGTCGATTGGCTCCCCCGCGTCGGACCGCCAGCAGCACTTTCTCCATTCCCTGCTGGACCAGTTCATTGTACCACTGCACGAATTCCGGCAGTGTATTCACATCTTGCTTGTTGACACTTACTATAACATCGCCGGGCCGCAATCCCCCCTGGTCCCCTGCGCCGACCCGTTTGACTCCCGTGACAAAGACACCGATTGTATCCTTGAGTTGATTCTCGAGTTGCATCTGGCGCGTCAGTCCCTTCACCGTGAATCCCCAGCCGGCGCACTCAAAGTCCTCGCCCTGCAGATCCCCCAGCGCCTTGGTGGTCACACGTACGGAGTATTCCTGGTCGTTGCGCCGCACGCGGAAATCGATCACGGAACCCGGCTTTTTGCTGGCGATCTTTTTGTAGAATGCCGGCAACTCCTCGACAAACCGCGCCGAAACCGGCTGCCCATCCATTTCCACCACCACGTCTCCGGCTTTCAAAAGAGCCGCCTCAGCTGGAGAGCCGCCATCGATCGACGCGATCAGCACCCCCGAGGTGCCGTTGGTACCGAAATAGTTCTCCAACTCCTGAAGTGCCTGGCAGTGAACGCCAATCCAACTGCGTGTCACCCGCCCACTCAAGAGGATCGCCTGCGTGACTTCTTTCACGATATTGATCGGAATGGCGAACCCGAGATTGTTGGCAAACATTGTGGCGCGAGAGTTGATACCGATAACGCGACCCGTCATGTCCACCAGCGGACCGCCCGAATTGCCCGGATTGATGGCGGCATCGGTCTGGATCCACAGGTTGTAAATACCCGTCTGCTCGCCGGTAGGGAGCCGCACATCAGAGGAAAAGTACCGGTCTTTCGTAGAGATGACGCCGGCCGAGACCGTTCGCGATAATGAGAGGGGTGAACCCATGGCCATAACATACTGGCCCACCTGCAAGGAATCGGAATCGCCAAACTCCGCCACGTGCAGTTTTCCCTTGTATTCGTTCAGATTCAACTTGATGACGGCTATATCGGTCGGCGGGTCCCCGCCGATGAACTGAGCTGACACCTGTTCCTTGTCGCTGAGCGTGCAAATGATCCGTACTGCCTTGCCGGCGACATGATAGTTGGTAACGACGTAACCGTCGCGGTGAAAGATCACGCCCGACCCTATCACTTCCTGCTTCTTCAATTCCCCCGTGTGGTAGTCCTTCACGACCGGTTGCACGTGCACCAACGCCGGGAGCACCCGGTCTCTGGCCATATACAACTCATTTTGGGTCGTCAATCCGACCGCGGTCGCGTTGCTCCAGGCAAGACCGACGAGGAAACCGACTATCTTCACCATTCTGATCAAATCTACATTCCTGCTTTCCGCCGCTTATAACATCGGCATCACCATTTGGTTCAAACGGCCGTCATCGACCGCCGGCAAAGCGAGAGTATAGGATGTTCTTCTAATCTTCAGCAAGGCCATTCTTTGCGTTTGCACGGCGTTCGGCATGTGGCAAACAAAAAGGCCGCCCGGCAAGGCGGCCTCATACGGACAAATCGCAGGTCATTTCTTCCAACGAAAATCGACTGACCCCATGCCGACATCCAGGCGCATAACCAGGCGGTCCTTCGCATTCTCAAAGTCAGGCGTTTCCCATACGTCGTCTGACACCTTGTCAAGGTCGCCACCGTCGATATCGACCGAGGAAAACCAGTTGTCGTCTTCAGTCTCCACCCGAACGGCCAACCCTCTCGGCAGGATGATGTCCGCGGAGCCCAGACCGATCTCGATCTTGGCTTCGGATTCGCCGTGGTACTCGCCCCGGAAATCCATATCGAAGGAGCCGGCGCCGCCGGAGAACTTGAGGTACTCGAAATTCGCGTTCCCCAGGTTGATCAATTTGAGGCTTGATGCGCCCGCCTCGATTCTCATCTCGCGCAGACGCTCCGGATTCGGCCTCGAGAAGTCGATCGTCCCGGATGCTGCCCCCACTTCAAGCTTCAACTCCGTCAACGATAACCCACCCAGGTCGATCTCG
Source organism: Candidatus Zixiibacteriota bacterium (assembly GCA_040753875.1). Lineage (NCBI taxonomy): Bacteria > Pseudomonadati > Candidatus Zixiibacteriota > Candidatus Zixiibacteriota bacterium. Next base: position 23,740 of record JBFMDV010000020.1, read on the forward strand.
GCGTCACACGCGCCTATTTCGAACTTCGCGTCAAGCGGGTACTTCCGCGGCAACACCAGATCCCACCGGTTGTCATTGGTGTTCACATTGCGGTGGCGTTTCCATTCGCTGTCCAGCCGCAGATAGCCGGTGGAGCCTTTGACTTCATACTCGACATCATAATCGACCCGACGAGGGTCGTAGGCAACATTCAGACGCGCCGCGTCAGGGATATCTCCCGGATTGATGATCAGCTCCCCCGCTCCAAATGAACAGTTCATCGAAAGCCGATCCGCCCCATGGATTACAACCGTCTCCGTTTTGTGCTCCAGCGCGCCGCCGACTGCGCCGGAAGCCAATGTCGCCCCCACGAACAGCGACAAAATCGCTCGCCACATGCCGGTCCTTCTTTCTCTTCGGTGATTATCCGACTGGCTTATCTACGTGGAAGCGGCAGGCAATGTTTCCGGATAGTCATTTGCTGTCTGATGACAGCGGCGGGGGGACGTCAGACCGGGGAACGATAGGAGGGACTGGCGGAGGGGCCACAAACGGCGGCGCTGTTGGAATCGGCGGGGGGGCCGGAGCGGGAGCGCCGGTCTCGTGAATCTGGTGACGGTCGCGGAAGCTGGCATATGGCCTGCCGCCAAATCTGGTCAGAACGGCAGAGCCTATACCGCCGCACACCGGGTGCACCGAGACGATGATGGCGACAACCAGGAAGAATATCCCGAACCCTTGGGAGATTTCATCGCCAGTCCCCAGAAGAATCGCGACCGCCACCCAGAGCAGCATGAACAAAATCGTACCACCGAGTGACTGCAACAGGCCGCCGTCTTCCCCGGTCTGCCACCGGCGGAGCAGGCGTTGGCCGATGGCGGTTCCAAACGCAACCACGCCGCTCGCCGCTGCGATGACCATTAACAGTGGCAGGAACGGAATTAAGAGTATCCCGACGATGGTAATGGCAAGGACTAAGAACACAATCGGCAGCAGGAAGACCATCGCGACGCCCATCAGGGTGGAACGGACAGGATACTGCCTCAAACAGCGCCCCATGTTGCCGAACTGACGCGGGGCCAGCGACAGCCCTATGAATCCCACCAGCAAGAAGAACGCAGTGAGCGAAAGTGCGATGATCAATCCGTCGACTGAGAACTGACGGCCGAACTCGCGGGTCGGGAAATCAATGAGCGGATCGCTGATGATCTGCTGGCCGAGGACCTTGCCGCCGGGCCGAACCACAATCTCCGGCGCCTTGATGTCTCCGTCAACCTGTCCCGACTCGGTCACGAGCACCCGGCCATTGATAGTCTGAATATCTCCTTTGACCCAGCCTTTGACCGTCACCCGCCCGACGGCGATGATGTCGCCATCGACGTACTCATCGTATCCGACCAGTGCCGATCGCTGAAACGGCTTGATCACCTGCTCATCGGTGCATCGTTCTTCGACCGGCGCAGCGCTCGTCTCTCGTCCTCGCCCCCCTTCGGGGAACCGTGGCGACCGCGATCGCCCCTCTTCGTCGGGCACAAACTGGTCCGTTTCAAAATCGTACCGCCACCGATTCCCGAGTGTATCAGTCGCCGTCACTCCTTCGGCGGTCAGTTCGATCTCGTCAAAGATGGTATCGTGGATATCTCCGGTCGCGCCCGGACGGTTCTGCGCGACTGCCGCCAGGCTCGCGAAGAGCCCAACGACAAGCGAAAGGTATACCGTTCGAGCAATCTTGCTCATAATCTTCGTCTACATCCAATGTAGCTGTCGGCAGCTCAGAACTGGTCGACGGAGACGTCACCCAAACGCGACATCAGGGTGATGCTCACGCCGCCACTTCCAAACTCGCCGACCATCTGTTTCTTCGACAGCGATTTCAGCGTCACCGGAATATCGGTCCGGATCTGGCCGGCTTCCGAGCCGATATGCAACTTGCCGGACGATGTCTCCGGAAGCAACAGGTTTATGTTGCCGCTTTCTGTCTGTACGTAATAGTCGCGGCTGCTGTCGAGATTCGTCTTGATATTGATACTGCCGCTGGCGGTGACAACTTCCAGCGCCCCTCGCTCTTGCACTACGTCAACGTCAGCCGAGCCGGCCTTCACCCTGATATCCCCCTCGACCCACTGCAGCGAAACGGTGCCGGCCGCCTGGCGCACCGTTACCGGCCCAAAAAGCAACTCACCGGTAGTGCTTCCGGAGCCATTATCGACATCCACTGCCCCCTCAATACCGTTGAGCACGATATGCGCTGACGACGCTTTCACGCTGACCGGACCCCTTACCTGGTCGGCCGATATCGTTCCCGACTGACTGGCGATCGAGAGGTCACAATGCACCGGCACAGTGATGTTGAAGTCGATCCGCGCGACAACTTCGTGGCTGCCGCCCAGAAGTCGCGCTAACAGCGATCGTTCTTCTCTGGTCATAGTCCCCATAACCGTTTCGATCGTCACCTTATCGTTGGATTGGACGACGCGAATTTCGAGCCTCCCCGCGATCTCCGAGGCCAGTTCTTTCGTAGACGCCTCTATCCGTTTGGTGGCTGTTATCAAAACCTCCGGCTCATCGTGAGTCGTGATCTCCAGATCCCCCTCAAGACTCAGGATCGATACCGACACCTTGTCGGGCGTCTCAAGGGATTTCTGAAAGTCAAACGCGAACTCATCCGCAACAGCCGCCGCCACAGAAATCAGCACGAGTGCCGATGTCGTTGCGGCTCTTTGCCATAGAGGCATGCCAAACCCTCCTTGCGTCGGGCCATCACAAGTGCCGGAGCTTTTTCTTGAGCAGCTCCCGGGCGCGGAATATCCGCGCTTTGACGGTCCCGACAGGTATATCCAGTAGGTCGGCAATTTCCTCATACGATTTATCGTCCTTGTGCCGGTAGACGATGACTTCCCGGTACTTCTTCGGCAGCGAATCGATAGCCTCCTCGATGCTGAAACTCTGTTCTTTTCGCTCCAGGTCCCGTTCGGGATGGTACGAGTAGTCCGGCACCTCGATCTCGACCTCGCCATCGTGTGTCTCGAGGGGACGGTCCAGCGACAGCGCCTGGATTCTCTTCTTGCGCAGGAAGTCGATCGAGGCGTTGGCTGCTATTTTGTACAGCCAGGTGGAAAACCGGTATTCCGACCGGTAGGTCGCCAGTGCCGAAAACGCCTTCATGAACGTCTCCTGGACAAGGTCGCTGGCCGTCTCCTCGTTTCGAACGATCTTGTTGATAATATGAAAGATCGCCGGGCGATGTTTTTCCATCAACGAGGTATAGGCTTTCTGACTTCCGCCCAGGGCCTCTTCAATCAAAATGCCGTCGTCGTCCTGCAAGCAGGTCCTTCTTTGCTCTACGTTCACAGGCGTGGCCTGTTTCAATTGGTTGGGAGCCATAATAATAGGAAGCGGGTGGAGAGCACAACAACTGTTTGTGCGCGCTGATCTCGACAATGCAGGAACAGAACACGATACGGAAAATTTGCGCGACTGACCGGCGGAAGCCGCGACACACAGCCTCCGCCGACAACAACATCCGGACGTTCAGCCCTCAGTCGCCAAAGCAAGGCCCGACAATTCTGCAGTTATTGATCGGGCAACAGACCTTGAGCTGTCCGTTCACACAATAGGCTATGCAAGGGGGACCCGCCTTGACAGATGTGATCATCAGCCCAATTACGAAACTGAGCGCGAACGCTGCCACTAAAACGACACTCATAGACTTACGCATGTTGTTTCACCTCCTTTCATGCGTGTGAAAGCGCTGAGGTACAATGAAGTCGTATTCGTTGAGAAAGCCCATCCACTTGAAAATCTGTACGCACGACTGATGACTTTGGTTTGACGCCGGGAGAGATTCTGTTCGCAGAGCGGGCAACCTGATCCCTCCGCCTGCACGCTACGCGATATAGATATTGACAATTCGGCGCCCCCGGATTTATTAGCACCTACTGCTTAAGGTATTTGACGAGAAAGAATTATGAATAATCGTTCCGCAGAGCCGATTCGCACTCCCTTTTGCGATTTCCACATAGCCGCAGGCGCCAAAATGGTTGATTTTGCAGGCTTTTATATGCCGGTTCAGTACAAGGGAATCACGCAAGAACACCTGGCCGTACGCAACAACGTTGGTCTCTTTGACCTCTCGCACATGGGAGAGTTCGAGGTGACCGGCACCGACGCGCTGGCCTTCCTCCAGAAGACCACTACCAACAATGTCGCCGCGCTGGAGATCGGAAAGATCCAGTACAGCTGCATGCCGTATCCCGATGGCGGCATTGTCGACGATCTGCTCATCTACCGTCTGCAAGACCGGTTCTTCCTGGTGGTAAACGCATCCAACATTAAGAAAGATTTCGAGTGGCTCCAATCAAACCTATCCGGCAACGTCCACTTGGCGAATCGCTCCGATGAACTGGGGTTGTTGGCTATCCAGGGGCCGAACGCCCAGAAGGTGATGGCTGAACTCACCCGTCACGATCTCGAATCGATGGCCTACTACACGTGGGCGATTGACATGGTCGGGGGTGTTGAACTGCTGTTCTCCCGTACGGGCTATACCGGGGAGGATGGTTTCGAACTCTATATTCCGAATGCCCAGTGTGCTCGGCTGTGGGAAGCGGTCACAGCGGCCGGAAAGAAGTACGGCATGGAATTGATCGGTCTTGGCGCGCGTGACAGCTTGCGCCTCGAAATGAAAATGGCGCTCTACGGAAACGATATTGACAAGACCACCACCCCTGTTGAAGCGGGTCTGAGTTGGATCGTCGATTTCGATAAAGAGTTCATCGGCAAGCCGGTGATGGTGAAGCAACGTGATGAAAAACCGAAACGCCGGTTGGTCTGTCTCGAACTTGAGGGGAAAGCATTCCCGCGACACGGCTACGACATTGTCGGAGACGGTAAGGTGGTCGGCAAGGTCACGTCCGGCACGTTCTCGCCATCGCTCCAAAAACCGATCGCCCTGGGCTATGTGCCGCTGGACAAATCCAGGATCGGCTCCATTATTGACGTCGCAATTCGGGACAAAACCTACCCGGCCACCGTGGTGAAACCGCCGTTTTATAAACATGCAACGCACAGGTAATTCATGCAGATCGATCTCTTTCTGACTCCCGTACCACTTGCCAAAGCCAACCTGGAACACAAAACCGTGGCGGTCGTCGACGTGCTGCGATCCGCTACGTCGATCTGCGCCGCCCTTCTGTCCGGCGCCAGGGGCATCATTCCCACCGACGGACCCGGGGAAGCCGGTGAAATGCGCATGAAGATCGGCTCTGAGATGACCGTCATGGCCGGCGAACGGGACGGTGTCAGAATGGACAGCTTCACGTTTGGAAATTCTCCCGCCGAATTCACTCGCGAAGGGGTTGAAGGGAAATTCGTTATCATGACCACCACCAACGGCACTGCCATTTTTGACAAGGTCAGCAAGGCGAGCCGGGTGTTCTCTTGCGGCCTGGTCAACGTGTCGAAGGTTGCCGAACGTGTCGCCGCGGAGAAGCTGGACGTCACCATCGTCTGCTCGGGTCAGGAAGGCAGTTTCTCGATCGAGGACACGTTGTGCGGCGGTATGCTTATCCACTTGCTGGAAACGGCGCATCGGCAGAGAGTGACGGTAAACGATGCCGCTTCGTTGGCGCTCCTGCTCTATCGCACCAACAAGACCGCGCTGCGCCAGACCATTCAACAGGGTGAACATGGCCGTTTTTTGACGTCGATCGGTTTTGCCGGCGATGTCGAGCTGGCGGCGGCGGTCGATTCAATACCGATCGTGCCGCAGCTCAAAGAGGGGCGCCTGGTCGCCGATGAACATTGAGCGACGCAAACCGGATTTATCGATCTCGTCCCCGCGGAACAGGTATAAGCACCAGATGAGATTGCGCATCGTCATCGCGTTGCTGGCGATCGTTGCGGGTGGCAGCCGGACCTGCGCCGCACCCGGCGTTGAGGCGGCCCTGTCGGTGTATCAATGGGACAGGGCAGAGCATCGGCCGGTGTTGTTGTATACCGACACGGCGAGGTTCGTTCAGGGGATTCGAGCGGTCGGGGTTCTGACCTGCTTCTCTGTGGAACTGGAGTTCACGAAGATCGATTCTTCGAGTTGTTCTTTCACGACCCATGTGATCACTCTCGGACAGTCGCCCCAGACGTTCTCCCGCCGTTTTACGACCGAGTTCGGCCTGCCTGCTCGCGTAGACAGCATCGGTGCCAAGGCGGGCGGACAGTATGCGCTGAGCATCAGCCCTCTGAAACGCATCTCGATCGACACATCCGCCTGTCCGTACGTTCACTATCGAAAAGACGATTTCGATTTTGATCCCACCACCAATACCGACCTGTACTTCGTGCCAAAAAGTTTCGGCGACTATTACTGGAACCAGGTGAAGAGCATCATAGAGGAGCGATACAGTCTCTTCAGAAGCCTGAATAATTTCTCGCTGCCGGGCAAATGCGCCATCTATCTCTGCCCCTGCCGGCTGCCGTCGATCATCTGGGATACCCGCTTCGGCATGATGGTCGACCCGACCCGCAACGCGGTCTTTGCCATTTACAACAAGTCTTTCAACTCGGCCGACCCGTTCATCGTCAACCAGGCGGCGCTTCTGCGCAACTACGGTTACGCGCCGGCGTTTCTTTCCGAGGGGTTCGCCAATTATCTGACCCTGGCGAATCACGACATGATCGAGCTGATCAAAAAGCACAAACGTCAGCCGCTGGACTCGCTGCTGATCACTCGCAACTACTTTACTGCCGAACCGATCGTATCCGACCGGACATCGGCCAGTTTCGTCCGATACCTGATCGACCAATACAAGATCGACCGCTTCCTGCGGTTGTATCGGCAGGCTGATGACCTGAATTTGAAACAGGCCATCGAAACCGTTTATGGCGTGACGATAGGGACACTCGAAAAGGACTGGCTGCACTACCTCGACACGCTCACGTTCCGCCGGGAGCAGTTTCTGGACCAGTCCGATCTTGCCGAAGCGATGTTCGATTATCTCTCGATGAACCGCTTCGCTCTCGAGGCCCTCGCGCGGTGCAACGGCCGTTCCGATTCCATTGGCGCCATGGACCAGGTGGTTCGAAGCTACTTCTGCCTGGGCAATTACTACCTTGCCAGTTCGTACCAGGAAAAACTTGTTGATCTCGACACCACTTCCACAATCAACCGGATGAGCTTGGCCGGATATCAAATGATGAACGGCATCTATGACTCAGCTTTCGCGAACTTGCAGCGGGCCCGTCACCTCGATACCTCCAATCAGGCCGTGAAATTCAATCTCGCTGTGAACTATCGGGCTCGCGGCGATGACTCGACCGCCCGGAAGTACCTGGATGAAGTCGTTCACTCGTCGGTGGACCGGTCGGCGTCGTCTCAGGCGCGCGTTCTGCTCGCCGACCTGTTGCTTACCGACGGCGATCCGGAGGACCGCAAGAAGGCCGAGCAGTACTGCCGAGAATCCGCCGGCATGTGGGAACAGACGGTCGGCAGTCACAACCAGTCGCCGATCACGTCGCTCTGGATCGGAGCCGCCTACCTGGGGCTCGGCGACACCGGCAACGCCGTTGACTACCTGGTTTCTGCCGAGTATCTCGAAACGAGACCTTTCTTTCTGGGCATGATCAACCTGTTGCTCGGCAAAGCCGCCGACCTCAGGGGCGAGCGAAACGCCGCGCGGGATTTCTACGGCAAAGTCGTCACGCTCCCGAGCGCCGACTACCACCAGCGCGAGGCGCGCCGGTACCTGGACCACCCCTACACACGATAACCGATGTTCAGCTTTCTCAATGGTTCCGTGCTGTTCGCCGCTCTGGCGGCGCTGATCCCGCTCATCATTCATCTCTTTTCACGGCGGCGGGTCAAAGTCGTGGACTTCTCATCGGTGCGGCACCTGAAGGCAATGCAGAAGCGGCAGGTACGCCGGCTCAAGATCAGACAGTTGTTGCTCTTGCTCCTTCGTATGCTCGTTATCCTCGCCGTTGTCCTGGCGTTTGCCCGCCCCACGACCAAGAGCGGGACAGTCGGATCGCACGCATCAGTAGCCGCCGTCGTTCTGCTGGACAATTCGGCCTCGATGAATCGGTACGTCACCGATGGCAACCTCTTCGATATCGCCAAGAAACGCACGTATGAGCTATTGCAGACTTTTGGACAGGCTGACCAGATCGTACTCATGCCGCTGTGCCGTCGATCCGAGCAGGTAACGCCGCAGGCGTTCGGCTCGGCAGCGGTTGCATTGGAACAACTGGAACAGACACAGGTGGGATATGGCGAAGCTGATTTCCAGACCACGCTGCAAAGCGCTGTGGATCTCCTGACTTCGGCGGCGCACCTGAATCGCGAACTGTACATCGTGAGCGACCAGCAGCGCCATTCACTGCCGGACAAACAGCTCCCCATCGACTCCGCCGCCCGCGTCTATGTGGTGGACCTTCCTTTAGAAGTAAACGACAACATTGGGATTGTCTCGGTCGATTTTGGCGGACAATTGATTCAGCCCGGCCTTGATTTCAGTCTCGTCGCCACCGTCAAGAACTACGGACCCGGTGACGGCTCCGATATGCTGGCATCACTCTTTGTCGATGACCGACGCGTCGCACAGACCAGTTTTCGAGTCGGCGGAAATGCCGAGGCCACGGTGCGGTTCACCCACGCGGTCACCGCGACCGGTTTTCATTCAGGGTACGTCGAGATCTCTGACGACAAATTCCAGGGGGACAACCGCTATTATTTCAGCTTTCGCATCGCCGATCGCTTCAATGTACTCATTGTCAATGGTGATCAATCCGCGCAATATATCGGTCTGGCGCTTGCTCCCAGTCCCGCCCTGACCCAGGCATGGTCGGTCAAGACAGCCGCCCCCGATGAACTCTCAGGGGTGGATCTCTCCGGCTACGATGTGGTCGTGCTGGCCGGAGCGCCACGGCTCGCCGCTCCCTTCGATGAACGTATCAAGAGTTTTGTGATGAGCGGCAAAGGGGCGTTTGTTGTGTACGGCGCCGACAGCCCGATCGGAGATTTCAACAGCCTGTGGTCCGACATGACCGGCGTGATGTTCGATGAGCCGGTACGGGCGACTTTCACCCGGGCCGGTTATTATTCATTTCAGTCTTTTACTATGGCACATCCGGTTTTTTCGCTGTTCGGTTTCGAGAAGAGCAAGCCGCCGGAGATCAAGTTCTTCACGTTGCCAAAGCCGCGACTCGTAGGCCAGAGCCGCGAATTGGCCGAGTTCACCGGCAGTCGGCCGGCTCTCGTCGAGAATCAATTCGGCAGTGGCAGAGTGATAACCTTTACTGCTCCCATGATACCAGACTACACCGACCTCCCCGGCCAGGCGTTCTTTGTACCGTTTGTTTCCCGGATCGTGGAGTACCTCGCTTCGGACCTTTCGTCACTCGAAACGCGCCTGTTTGTCGGCGGCAATATCATCAGATCGCCCATGCTTCGCGGAGCGCCCGCATATTCGCTGCAGATGACGTCGCCCGATAACATGGAATACTCGCTTTCACCCGAAGACTCCCCGGGCGCTGTCACGGTTAATGCCAAACCAACGCAGCTTCCCGGCATCTATTCTCTCCGTTATGTGAGTCAGGAAGTGGATCGCTTTGCGGTCAATCTCAAACCGGCGGAATGCGATCTGACTGCCGCCGACATGGACCAGTTTACCTCGGCCATCGGCGCCGCATCAGCCAATCAACTCACTACCGGCGCGCCGATGGAAGCGGCCATTGCCTCGTTCCGGTTCGGTCGAGAACTATGGCAGTTGTTCCTCTGGGGCGCCGTTCTTTTCCTCGCCCTTGAGATGTTGCTGGCGCGAGGTGCGCCTCCCGAGGAGTGACCTATGACGCTCCTCGCCGCCGAATATATCAGCAAGAAATTCAAGGATCAGGTCCTGATGGGCAGGGTCTCATTCACCGTTCAGGACAGTGACCGAATCGGACTGGTGGGGAAGAACGGCTCGGGCAAAACCACCCTCCTGGAGATCCTCGCCGCCAAACAGGAGCCGGACAGCGGTGTCATCACCCGCTCGCGTGCCTGCCGGATCGATTATGTGGAACAGGAAAAAACGGAATACCTTGACCAGACTCTCCACGAGTTCGTCTCGGCCGCGCGACAGGACCTCCTCGATATGCAGCGAGAGATACGGGAACTTGAGCAGCATCTGGCTCATTTCCCTCATGACGGCGAAAGCCTGACCAGACTCGGAACGATTCAGCACACGTTCGAGTCCGCGCGAGGGCACCTGTTCGAAAACGAGGTGCGCATTATTCTCGAAGGGCTCGGTTTTGCGCCCGTTCGCCATCACGATCCGCTCCGCAACCTCTCTGGCGGCGAGAAGAATCGCGCCGGGCTGGCCCGCCTGTTGGCCGGTAACGGGAACCTTTTGCTCCTCGATGAGCCCACTAACCACCTCGATATCGAATCCACCACCTGGCTCGAGAATTATCTCAAGCAGCTCAATAAAGCGTATATCATTGTGTCACACGACCGCACCTTTTTGACCACCACGGTCGACCGTGTGTGGGAGGTGGGATTCGGCACGCTCGAGTTCTACTACAACGGCTTTGAGAGATATCTGAGTGAACGCCACGAGCGACGGGCGCAGCAGGCGCACAAGTACGCCTATCAGCAGGAGGAGATCAAGCGACTGGAGGAGTTCGTGCGCCGCAACATGGCGGGCCAGAAGACCAAACAGGCGCAATCCAAACTGAAATATCTCGCCCGCATCAAACGTATCGAGGCGCCCCGGTCCGATGGTCGCGGACCCCTGATCAAGGTCAGTTCATCGGGTCGCTCGTTTAATCATGTGCTTGCCGCCGACAGTATATCTCTCGGCTACGGATCGAGGACGGTCGTGGAAGATATCACGTTCGATCTGTACCGCGGTGACAAGGTTGGTTTGATCGGACGTAACGGCTCCGGTAAATCCACCATCCTCAAAGCATTGCTCGGCGAACTCGAACCGATGGCCGGCACGCTTCGACTCGGGAGCAACGTCGATGTCGCCTATTTCGATCAGGAGCTATCGGACCTGAACTACGAGGCCACGGTTTTGGACAATCTGTGGGAGTTGGATCCATCGGCCGAGGTCGGCAAGATCCGCTCCGCGCTGGCGCGCTTTGGATTCACGGGCGAGGACGTCCTCAAAGCTGTCGCTGCTCTCTCGGGTGGCGAGAAGACCAAACTTTGCCTGGCGCGGCTCTTATACCGCCCAGCCAACTTTGTCATTCTCGACGAACCCACCAACCATCTGGATATAGACGCCCGCGAGGCGCTTGAAACTGCGCTGGGCAACTATGACGGCACCTGTTTGATTGTGAGCCACGATCGGTTCTTTCTTGACCGGGTGACCAGTCGCATACTCCATGTCAACGACGGTAGTGTGACACCGTACAACGGCAATTACAGTTATTTCGCGGAGAAGACAAAGCCAATCGAACCAGCCGCCGCTCCTAAGACTAAAGACAGTTCGAAGAAACGGGCGTTTGATGATTTCCGTGAGCAGTCCAAACGAAAGGCCCGACATAAAAAGCAACTCCTGTCGAGCAAGTCGAAACTCGCCGACCTGGAGAAAGAACTCGAACAACTGGAAAGCGGAATCGCGCGCGATATCCCTCGCCACGACTGGGAAGCTCTCCAACGGGCCTCCGAGCGCAAGAAGGAAGTCGAGAAGGAAATTCTCGATCTGTACGCCGCACTCGAAGAACTGGAGGGGATGAGCTTTGATTAAACTGCTCGTTGTCTCGGGATCGCCGGTTGTCGGTAGTTCAACCGACATCCTGCTTCACGAAATCGAAGGTGCCATTGTGGGGAACCTGCCGTCGGACCGAATTGAGTCGACTTTCGTGAAACTAAACGATATGAAGTTCATCCCGTGCCAGGCGTGCGGCAAAGCGCCAACTCCGGACTGGTGCTTCTTTCACGACGATCTCGATAAAGTGTACAGTCTCGTTGCCGAGTGTGACTGCCTGCTGTTCGGCTCCCCGATCTATTTCGATTCGGTCTCGGCTCAGGCGAAAGCGTTTATGGATCGCTGCAACTGTTTCCGGCCGGTCGATTTCGATGACACCCAGCCCAACCACCATTTCGTCAAGCGCCTTAAGCGAAAACGCCCCGGCGCGATAGTGCTGGTGGGTGGAGCGAATCAGTGGATGGAGGGCGCGCGTCGTTCCATTGCCGGTTTCTTCAAATGGATCGAGGTAACCAACGAGGGCGTGGTTACGTATGCAACAACCGATGACAACCGTATCGGTACCGTGAAAGAGGACCGCGAGGCACTCAACCGGGCACAGGAGACAGGAAAACATCTCGCCTCATTGCTGGCAAAGACACATGAAGCATGACACCGTGAATTATTACCGTGCTCGGGCTGCCGAATACGAGCAGATATATTACCGCGAAGTCCCCGAGCGTCGCCAGGAATTGGCCGACGAAGTCATCCGCCTCCGTTCCCTTGCCTCCGGCAAGACCGTGCTCGAGCTCGCCTGTGGTACCGGCTATTGGACTCAGGTGCTGTCCGAAACCGCTCGGCAGGTCACCGCCATCGACATTTCGCCGGAAATGCTGTCCGAAGCAAAGAAGAAACCGCTTGGCTGTCCGGTCGAGTTTGTCCAGGGGGATATGTTCTCACGCCAGTGGCCAGACCACGCCTTTGACCTGATCGCCGTGGGGTTCTGGTTCTCGCATCAGCCGCGACAGGAATATGACAAGCTCTTTGATCTATACGCTCATTGTGTAACCGATAACGGCTTGATCTGGATGATCGACAACAACCCTCCGGCCGAGGGGTCGGGCCACCAAACGATCGGCACAGACGAATTCGGAAACAACTACAAGCAGCGCTTCCTCGACAATGGTGAGCGATATGTCATACTCAAAAACTACTTCTCAGAACAAGATTTACTCTCGCTGTTTTCTCGTCGCTTCCGGATCATCCGGATGATTTACAAAACATACTATTGGTCGGTTCAATTGGCTCGATAATTCCGGTCGGGCGACAGAACTCTGCCTCCTGAAAATCATTGACATGGGTGGCGATGTTCGCTATACTTGATTGTAGCTTAGCGATAGTCTGTCGTTGTGGAGGCGCTATGGCGAATCGATTCAACCACTCCGTCCTGGCAATTGTAGTTTTGCTGATTCTTCTACCTTCGGTACTGACCGCCCAACGAATCTCCTTTGCCGGAGGATGCGGCGTGTGGCGGAACGGGAGTGGTGTACCTGACAGTCTCCTCACTGGAGAACAGATTACTCTTTTCTTGCGCTACGAGAACCCGGACCCAATCGTCAGTTGGAACATCGTCAATGGATTCGAGATTTACTCCCCGGATGGTGCCACCTGGAGCGGACCAGTACGCGGGGACACTCTGAACGGTGAGATTCCGAGATCGAATTGGGACCTGAACTTCGCCATGAATGTGTTTGACGGCAATGGCGCCCCAGATGCTGATACCATTGGAATCATCGGTACCAGGATTCTTGGGGCAGGGTTGCCACCCGGCTTCAATGGTGTTCCCTACGGCATCCGAATAGGCTCGTTCGATGACTACCAAAGCGGCCATCACCTCTGCATTGACTCCGCCTGGTTCCGACCGGCCGGTACATGGAAATGGGCTGCCCAGGGAGGCGTTACAGTTGCTCCAGCGTGGGGAGGTCCCTACTGTTTGACAATCTACCATTTGCCGTGCAAGCGCGTAGCCGGGAAGGCTGCGCCTGTCGGCTGCGGCTGCTGTAGCGCGACCACCGGTAACGTCGACGGTGACCCGGGCGATATCACGGACGTTTCTGACCTGTCGGCGCTTGTGGACTATCTGTTCGGCAGCGGTCAGATTTCGAGCTGTCCTGAAGAAAACAACGTTGACGGTAGCGGCGATGGGGTCGTGGATCTTTCGGACTTAACGAAAATTGTGGATTTCCTGTTCAGTTCCTCAGACTTGCCCGCTTGTCCCGTGTCATGCCGTCAGTACTATGAGCCGTGACCGAGTGAGGGCGTCGACAAAATCGATTGTCGTGCAATGGGATAGGCTTGACGGCATATCTTAACCGGGCCTGAATCTCTCCTTGCCTTTTCTGGGGAGGGCAAATATATTAGCTGTTTACCGGGATCGCCTGTCAGGTTGGAACCCGGTTTTGTTCTAAACGTTTGAAGATTGTGAATTGAGAATAGAGGCTACCGATTACATGAAACCCGGCATCCACCCCGATTACAAGGAACTCACGATCACGTGCGCCTGCGGAGCGACCTACCCCACGCGCTCCACGCGGAAGGCGATAAGTGTCGAGATCTGCGCCAATTGCCACCCGTATTTTACGGGCAAGCAGAAGCTCCTAGATACGGCCGGCCGTGTCGAGCGGTTCCGCCGCAAATACGGTCAGACCCCAAAGAAATAGGTCAGCCGCACAGAATTCTTTCGCATCACGGGGGCGGGCTGCGTATTGTCTATGAAACCGCCAGGAAACTTGAGACGTTAATTGCTTGTTGTACCGGCCAAGGCTCGTGCGGTTTTGGACGATAGCTATTAGGAGTCTGACAGAAATCACCTATGCCCGATCTTAATGTCGGCGGACAAGCCGTTATTGAGGGCGTCATGATGCGGTCCAAAGATCGCGTCGCGACCGCCGTCCGTATTCCCAGCGGTGAAATCATAGTCAAGACAGAGCCGTTCGTTTCGGTGACCAGCCGAAACAAGTCGCTCGGCCTGCCCATCGTTCGGGGCGCCATTGCCTTCTTCGAGATGCTGGTGCTGGGGATCAGAACGCTGAACTTCTCGGCCGATATCGCTGTCAAAGAGATCGAAAAAGAAGAAGCCAGACTGAAAGGGGAAGTGTACCGGGAAGCCACCAAGAAGTCCAATCCCCTCTACCTTACCTTCACGGCCATTGCCGCCTTGGGAATCGGCATCGCGGTGTTCTTCTTTCTGCCGCTGGCGATCGCCAATCTGCTCGGGATTCAGACGGACGCACTTGGGTTTAATCTCTTGGCCGGTGCCATTCGGCTGAGCATGTTCGTCATATATGTCTGGCTCATTTCGCTGTTCAAGGAGTTCAATCGGATATTCCAGTATCACGGCGCCGAACACAAATCGATATATGCCTATGAAGTGGGCGATGAACTAACTCCGGAGCGGGCCGCAACTCACACCCGTTTTCATCCGCGCTGTGGGACATCGTTTATTCTGATTGTCGCTTTGTCGGCCATCGCAGTGTACGCCATATCGGATACACTCTTTGCCGTGATCACCGGTCATCCCCCGCAACTACTGGTGAGGTTCGCTGTCCACCTCAGCCTGCTGCCGCTGGTGTCGGGCGGCTCGTACGAACTGCTCAAACTCTCCGGCCGGACTCGCGACAATACTATCACCAAAGTGCTTATCCGCCCCGGCCTCTGGCTGCAGAAAATCACCACCAAAGAGCCCTCGCTCGACCAGCTTGAGGTGGCGATAGCCGCCATGGAAGCGGCGCTCGGTGTCTCCGAATCCCGCGTGACCTCCAAGGTTACCGCCCACTCGTAGGGACCCGGTCCCTCACTATCTTGCTTCTTTCACTCCTATTCTGTTTATTCGAACCTCAAATAGATAATGTGGTACACACATGCTTGATATAGTTGAAAAACTGGAACAGCGTCTGATCGCGCTTGATGAGGCGATGGCTGACCCGGCCAATGTCAACGACCGGCGCAAGCTGATTGAGCTCAATCGCGAACGGAGGGGTATCGTCTCGATTCTGGACGTCGGTCGGCGTTACCGCAAAGTGAAGACCGCGCTCGACGAAGCCCGCGAGATACTCAAGACCAGCAGCGACGACGAACTGTTGGCCATGGCTCGTGAGGAGTTGGTGCAGTACGAAACGCAGAGCAACGAACTCGAGAACGAGTTCAAGCTGAAACTTCTCCCTCGAGACCCCGAAGACGCCAAGGCCGCTATAGTTGAAATTCGTGCCGGTACCGGCGGTGATGAAGCCGGCCTGTTCGCAGCCGACATCTACCGGATGTACCAGCGCTACGCCGACGGCAAGAACTGGAAGATGGAAATCCTCAGCTCCAGCGAATCCGGATTGGGGGGATTCAAGGAAATCATCTTCTCGCTCGATGGCGAAAACGCCTACGGTACCATGAAGTACGAATCCGGTGTTCATCGTGTCCAACGCGTACCGGCCACCGAAACACAGGGGCGGATTCACACCTCGGCCGTGACTGTGGCCGTCTTCCCCGAAGCCGAGGAAATCGATATCGAAATCAAAGAAAACGAAATCAAAGTCGATGTCTACCGCTCGTCGGGACCGGGCGGGCAATCCGTCAACACTACCGATTCCGCAGTCCGTATAACGCACCATCCTACCGGACTCGTGGTCACTTGCCAGGATGAGAAATCGCAGTTGAAGAATAAGGTCAAGGCGCTAAAAGTGCTGCGAGCCCGTCTGTACGACCGCATGATGGCCGAGCGTGAGGCAAAGATCGCCGCCGAGCGTCGCTCCATGGTCTCCACGGGTGACCGCTCCGCCAAGATTCGCACGTACAACTTCCCTCAAAGTCGCGTCACCGACCATCGCATCAATCTGACCATCTACCAACTTCCGGATATTCTCAACGGCAATCTCGATCCGTTGATCGAACCGCTTCAGCAGCACGATCAGGAGGAGCGGCTCAAATTGGAAGCTCACGTCTGAGGGGTTTTGCATCAATGAAATACATTAGGGTCATCGGAGCTATCATTTTGACTGTAATCATGCTGCGCATCGCACGCGAGACCTCACGCGGCCGTCCTGAGCTGGTCATCCGGAGTACGAACGGCATCACGCTCGAAATGTACACGGCCACCAAAGGACCGGAGAACGGCACCGCCAGAGTAAGTGTCAAGGTTGCTGCTGCGAACAGCTCGGACCTGACCCCGGTTCTCCGCTTCGCCGAAGGCAATTCGACCACTGCGAGTGACTTGGCCCGGTATCAGTCCAGGGTGATGACACCGTTTGATTCCGCAGAGGGTGTCTACTCCATCGAGGTGAATGCAGGTACGCGCGGCGATAAGCTCCTCTATTTCGTTGAAGTCACGGATAACACCGACAATATCAAGGCACAGTTACTTCAAGACAATGGCGCACCATTTGAGATGAAATACATCGGCCGGGTCCCCTTGTTCGTGCTGGTCACGCATATCGGTCTGATGTTTGGCACCGTCTTCTGCGTTTCAATGGCATTTTTATATGCCTGGCGTCTCGTCGGGGGTAGCGCGGATGTACGACCGATGGCGATTCTCTTCGCCTTCGCCACGCTCTTCGCGTTCATCGGCGGCTATCCGTTTGGCTTCGCCATGAACTACTACGCTTTCAATGTCATCTGGGAAGGGGTGCCATTCGGCACCGATGCCACCGACAACAAGACACAGATCCTCCTGCTGTTTCTTCTATTCGTGACAGCTTCTACTGTAGGCTCACTCACCAATCGCAGGTTCGGGCGCGACCTCTTTACTCCCAAAACGGTCGGCTGTCTCGGTGTTGCCGCCTTTCTCCTGATGCTCGGCATCTATTTGATACCGCACTCCATACAGTTCTCGCCGGCCCTGACATATGCTGTCTGTTACAGCTTCATTGCGGCATTGGCGTTGCTCTACCTCTTCAGTTATCTTCGGATGAAACGGAGCGAGGCGTGAACGTCCTGCTCCTCCGATTCATCACCGAAAAGGCTCGTGTGCTGGAAGCCGTCGGTATCAAGGCAGGTAAAGCCGAAGTCGAACTGATATTGTGCTACTTGCTGAACTGCGACCGGCTTCAGCTTTTTCTCAATGGCTACTCCGCTCTCACCGATGACCTGCTTGAGCGCTTCGACGCCATATTAGAACGCCGGGCGACCCGCTACCCCCTTCAGTATATCTTGGGTGAATCCTGGTTCTACGGGAGGCGCTTCAGCGTCAATCCCGCGGTGATGGTTCCCACACCTGAGACGGAGCTTCTGTGCGAGGCGGCGATCGGTTATGCCCGACGACAGAAGTACATACGCCCTCGCATTCTTGATATCGGCGTAGGTTCAGGAGTGATCTCCGTGACTCTGGCGAACGAACTGCCGAATTGCTCTGTTGTGGCCCTTGATCTCTCGCCCGATGCCATTGCCGTCGCGAGACAGAACGCCCTCATGCTTGGCGGTTCGGACCGGATCGAATTCCGCCATTCCGACTTCTTTGCCGCCGTGCATGCTGACGAACGATTTGATCTCATCCTTTCCAATCCCCCGTATATCTCCGATGAAGAGTACAAGCATTTGCCCCCCGAAGTGATGGCGGACCCCAAGCTCGCGCTGACCTCCGGCGAAGAGGGGCTCAATGCCGTGAAGCAGATCCTGAAGGAAGCGCCCCTCTTTCTTGCCGGGCATGGCCGCCTCATGTTCGAAATAGGATACAACCAGGCTGAGCGGGTGGCGCAATTGACCGAGCAAGATTCTCGCTTCAAATCGATCGTGATTCTCAAAGACCTCAACGATATTGACCGCGTGGTCATGCTATCATGTGATGAGTGAATTATGCCTGCTGAATCCCTCGCCGATCTGAAAAAACGCGCCGTTAAGATCGTGGCACTGTTGAAAAAGCAGTATCCTGACGCCAAGTGCTCGCTGGATTTTGGCACACCGCATCAATTGATGGTCGCCACCATTCTGTCGGCACAATGTACCGACGAGCGAGTCAATATGGTCACTCCCGACCTTTTTGAAAAGTACCAGACAGTCGAGAATTTCGCCGGCGCCGAACTTGCCGACCTGGAGCAGATGGTCTACACCACCGGCTTTTTCAAGAACAAGGCCAAAGCTATCAAAGAATCGGCGCAGCAACTTATCGAGCGACATGGTGGCGTTATGCCACGCACGATTGATGAGTTGACCAAATTAAAAGGCGTCGGCCGCAAGACTGCCTCGGTGATTCTTGGCGCCGGATTTGGCTTGGCCGAGGGAATCGTGGTGGATACGCACGTCGGCCGCATCAGCCGCCTGCTCGGATTCACGCGCAAGAATGACCCTGCCAAAATCGAACGCGAACTTATGAAGATAATCGCGGCTGAGGATTGGATCGCCTACTCACATCTACTGATCTACCACGGTCGCGCCACCTGTAAAGCCCGCACACCGGACTGCCCCAACTGTGTATTGAAAAAGTTGTGCCCGAGCGCCAAACTATGACCGATCAATATTACGCCAAATCCCGTGCTGCCTGGCGATCCTGGCTCAAGCACCACCACTGCACAAAAGAGGGTGTCTGGCTCGTTTTCTATAAGCGACACACCGATACACCTTGCGTCACCTATGCCGAAGCGGTCGAAGAAGCCCTCTGCTTTGGCTGGATCGATTCTATTCTGAAACGTGTGGATAACGAAAAGTACATCCAACGATTTACCCCGCGCCGCCCCGGCAGCAAATGGTCTCTGCTGAACAAAAGCCGCGCCCACAAAATGATCGCCGAAAAGAAAATGACACCCGCTGGTCTGAGGGTGCTTGGGAATGCCCTTGATTCCGATGCGACGACGGCTGTCCCCTTGTATCGCACCGTGGGGGACACAGGGCCCGACGATCTCAAAGCCGCGTTAAAACGGAACAAAACTGCCTGGCGCAACTGGCAGTCTTTCGCACCGGGATACCGCCGCCGCTACGTCGTTTGGATCATCAGCGCCAAGCGACCGGAAACGCGCAGCGGCCGCATCGCCGAAGCTGTCTCCCTCATTGCACGCAATGTCAAGGGCCTGATGAAGTGATCCCAACACCGAGCCCGACACGCATGAAAAAGTCAGGCCCAATTCAGGCCTGACTCCACTCTCGATTACGAAATTCCCTACCCCTTGTACAGCGTCTTCCCGTCAGACTTCAGGTCCTTGCACCCTTGTGACACTCTCTTCGCCATGTTCTTTTCAGCTTCTTTCAGATACGACCTCGGGTCGAACTTCTTCTTGTCAGCCACCTCATCCTTGGTATGAAGCAGGACCTTCCGGTTCTCGTCCACATGCTTCACTATTGCCTCGGTGAACCAGTATTGCGTATCGGTGTCGATGTTCATCTTCACCACGCCGTACTCCAACGTCTCATGAATGTCCGAAAGCTCGGAACCTGAACCGCCGTGAAATACCAGGTCAAAGTATGCCTTCGGCCCGAACTGCTTCACTACCGCATCCTGCCCCTCTTTCAGAATCTTTGGCTTGAGCACTACGTTCCCTGGTTTGTAAATGCCATGCACGTTGCCGAATGTCGCCGCCAGCATATACCGCCCTCCTATCGGGCTGAGCGCTTTGTACACTTCAACCATATCCTCCGGCGTCGTGTACAGTTTGGCTTTTGGAGCGCCCGACGTGTCCACACCGTCTTCCTCACCGCCGACCACGCCGATCTCCACTTCGAGAATAATCTGGTTCTCTTTACACATCTTGAGCAGCTCGACCGACTTGGCCAGATTCTCTTTGGTCG
The DNA here is from genome assembly GCA_040753875.1 of Candidatus Zixiibacteriota bacterium. Classification (NCBI taxonomy): domain Bacteria; kingdom Pseudomonadati; phylum Candidatus Zixiibacteriota; species Candidatus Zixiibacteriota bacterium. Next base: position 44,148 of record JBFMDV010000020.1, read on the forward strand.
GCCAGGAACTGCCGTCGAACATATGCGACTGGAACAGGTTCCCCTGCCCTGCCGCGCGGCGGCGTGCGGTCTCCTTAATCAACGGCACCATGAACTTGTCCAGTTTCTCCGGTGCGCAGTGGTCGGTATGCAAGGCTACATAGATATTGTACTTTGCCGCCATCCGATGCACATGCTCGGCGAGCGTAATCGCTCCCATTACCGTATCCTTTACCGCGGTGCCGGATGCGAACTCGCCACCGCCGGTCGAGACCTGAATAATTCCATCGGAGCCTACATCGGCGAATCCCTTCAACGCAGCGTTGCAGGTCTCGGTCGAGGTTACATTGATGGCCGGGTAGGCGTAGCCTCCGGCCTGAGCGGCATCGAGCATCTTCGCATAAATCTCGGGTGTGACAACTGGCATAGTATCTCTCCTCGCTACATCGTGCGGGCGCCGGGTGCCCCGCCGTATCTCTTCTCTTAAAACTGGTCAAAAGGTTACGTGAACTGCCTCCAAAGTCAAGCATTGTAACAGACCCGCAAAGGACCGCTTTGGGCTTGACTTGACACTCCCTTGAGATTTATTGGCGGAAAATGCACTCCGACCCGTCACCAAGGTCGTGGATATCTGTAACGATGTTCGCGTATATCCGCCATCCGTCGATTCGCGACAAGCAAAACATATACTATTGTAAGGAGAGTACTATGCGCCTTCGAGTGATTCTTGCGCTCCTGACAGCACTACCGGCAATATTCGCGATGCAGACAGTCGCCGCTCCGGGAGATACCCTCAGGTCGATTGCGACTCCTTCCGGCTACACACAGGGGCTGGCCTTCGACGGCAAGCACCTCTGGTCTTGTGACCGCCGCAACGATCAGCTCTATCAAATCGATCCGAAAGACGGCCACGTAGTCGATTCGCTGTCGACACCGGGCTATGCCCCAACCGCCATTGCATGGGACGGGAAACGGATCTGGTGCGCCGATGCCGAGACATCACTGCTCTACGCAGTCAATCCAACGACGCGTTTGACCGAATGGACCATCAGCTCTCCGGTGGAACAGCCGGAAGGGCTTGCCTGGGACGGCGCCTATCTGTGGGTCGCTGATATGGCCGCTGACAAGCTCCATAAGATCGACCCGTCCGACGGCACTACCATTGTCTCCATCCCCTCTCCAACTGCGAACAGTTCCGATCTGACTTTCTACTCACGTTATCTCTGGGCGGTCGATCACTTTCGTGACGAGATCTATATGCTTACGCCGGACCGGGGCGACGTTGTGATCACACTTTCTTCACCCGGCAAATACCCAAGCGGGCTCGCTTTCGACCGCAAGAACCTGTGGGTGGTCGACTATCAGTCAGATCGTATCCACCAACTGGTGGTCGACGACGGCGTCCCGTTCGCCAGGCGGGAAAGCCGCAAAGCGTCAATCGAATTCGTGCATCAGGTACGAAATTTCGGACCGGACAGTGTCACCACCCTGCACACGTATCTGGCGATACCACACGACCTTGATTTTCAACAGTTGCTCGGAAAGATCCAATATGACCCCCAGCCGACTGATATAGTGAAAGACAAATGGGGACAGGAGGTGGCGCGCTTTGATTTCGCAAATCTCGGCGCCGGTGCCCAGCCGTCAGTGACCATGAGGGTCAATGCCGAGCTCTTCCGTGTCCGCTATTTTGTTTTTCCCGACAAAGTGGGAAAACTCGAAGATATCCCCGCCGATATCCGCTCGAAATACCTGGCCGATGACATCAAATTCTCCGATACGAGCCTCACCATTCAGGAGGCGCTCAAAGCGGCAGTCGGCAGCGAGACCAATCCGTATTGGATCGGTCGCCGCATCTTCAACTATCTCATCGAGCATCTCGAATACGAGCGTGTGGGAGGCTGGAACACCGCCCCCGCCGTTCTCGAAAGAGGCAACGGCTCGTGCAGTGAATACAGTTTCGTGTATATCGCCATGTGTCGCGCCGCCGGATTGCCTGCCCGATATGTCGGCTCGGTGGTACACCGGGGCGAAGATGCCTGCTGGGACGACGTCTTCCATCGCTGGGTCGAGATATATCTGCCGAAATACGGTTGGATCCCGGTAGATCCGTCGGGCGGCGATTCTCCGTGGCCGCAAGCCCGCGCCAACAGCTTCGGTTATCTCGACAACCGCTTTCTGATCACCACCATCGGTGGAGGCGGTTCCGAGTTCCTCGAATGGAGCTACAACGCCAACGAACGTTGGGTCTCCAAAGGGAAATGCAAGATTGTCGTAGAGTCATTCGCCGAGTGGACACCGGGAGAGACGACCAAATAAGGAGATTGGCCGCTTACGACCAGGCATCGCCGGAAAGTTTGATCTCCTGGAGTGCTTCGTGAGCGATCGATTCAGAAATACCAAAGTGCCGCCGTATGGCACTACATAACTCACTCTTGTCCTTCGCACGGCTCACGGTTGCCTTACCACCGGTGTACTCGGTCACCGTGTAATTGCAGATGACAACCGATCGTTCGTGCGCAAAGCGCGTCAACAGTAATGCATTCATGAACGTGGCGCTCTCCCGGTATGAATCGACAATGGCTGGTGCGAAATAGCTGATTTCACGAGGCGTCGGCTTCACCAAATAACCATGAAGCAGTTCTCCCTTTCGATACAGATCCATCCGTGATCGGTCCTCGATGTCACGCGGTCGAAGTACGTATCTGTCCGTTCCAAACTCCACTTCGAAGTCAGATTCCGAATCCGCAGGCATGGGATCGAGGAATGGCGCAGCGTAACCCACATCTACAAAATATTCACATCCCTCCAGCTTCACCCGGATTACAATGTGAACGTCCGGATTCTGCATGTCCGCCCCGTTCAGGCAGGCTTCAAATCCGAGATGACGGAGCAGAAGGCAGAGATAGTGGTTGTTTGAATAGCAGGTCCCGCCGAAATGATGGCGCTTCATTCCGTCGATGAATTTCTCAAAGTCGGGAATACCTTTTACCCCGTCTCTTTTCAGATAGAGAAGTTTGGAGATATTCTCAAACGGAACGCGATACTGATGAGCGCGGACGAGCCGGGTAAGATAATTCCGGTTCGGCGGCTCCTTCGACAAACCGAGTACAGAGAGATATGTTCCAAACAGCCCGGTGTCGCTCATGGTCACGAAGAGAATAAGTGACTTTCCTTATTTCTTCTTCAGCATCTGCCGGAGCACCATCGGTAGTACGCCGCCGTGGCGATAATACTCTACCTCAATCTGCGTGTCGATTCTGGCGACGGCATGGAACACTTTCTCGCCGTTTTTCGACAGCGCCCGCACTTTGATCCGCTGGTGTGGCTTGATCTTGTTCGACAACCCTTCAATCGTGAACAACTCCTCGCCCGTCAAGCCCAGCGTTTCTCGCGATTCTCCATCGAGAAACTGAAGCGGTAAAACCCCCATGCCGACCAGGTTGGAACGATGGATCCTCTCGTACGTTTGCGCGATTACTGCCTTCACACCCAAAAGCAGCGTCCCTTTCGCCGCCCAGTCGCGCGATGACCCCATACCGTAGTCCTTGCCGGCCAGAATGACCAGTGGCGTGTTCTCCGCCCGGTATTTCATGGCGGCATCATAGATGGACATTCGCTCGCCGCTCGGGAAATGAACCGTTACGCCCCCCTCCGATCCCGGCACCAGCAGGTTGCGAAGACGGATATTCGCGAAAGTCCCGCGTGTCATCACCCGGTCGTTTCCGCGCCGAGACCCGTAACTGTTGAAATCCGCGAATTGAACGCCGTGTTCGAGAAGATACCGCCCCGCCGGGGAATCCGCTTTGATCGACCCAGCCGGCGATATGTGATCGGTGGTAATGGAATCACCGACCATGCCCAGAACGCGAGCATCGCGAACCGGTTCGACATCTCCCGGCTCATTGGTCATGCTCAGGAAAAACGGCGGCTCCTGGATATAGGTCGAGTTTTCATCCCAGGCATACAAATCACTGGATTTCCCCGAGATGGCATTCCAGGTCGGGTTGCCGTCGAACACCGAACCGTACTCTCTTGTGAACATTTCTGGTTTGACGAATTTTGTGATGGCATCAGCCACCTCTCGCTGGGTCGGCCAGATATCTTTCAAATAGACCGGCTGACCCGATTTATCCTTTCCAATCGGCTCGGTCACAAGATCGATGTCCACCGTGCCTGCGAGCGCATACGCCACCACCAACGGCGGCGAGGCCAGATAGTTTGCTTTCGTCAGCGGGTTGATACGTCCTTCGAAATTCCGATTGCCCGATAGCACTGCCGCAGCCACGAGATTCCCTTCGTTGATGGCGGTCGCCACCGGCTCCGGAAGCGGGCCGGAATTACCAATGCAGGTCGTGCAGCCGTACCCTACGTTGTGAAATCCCAGTTTCTCCAGATACGGCAAGAGACCGGATTGCTCCAGATATCTCATCACCACCCGCGACCCGGGCGCCAGTGATGACTTCACGTAGGGCCTGGTGGTCAGGCCGCGTTCCACTGCTTTTTTTGCCAGAAGTCCCGATGCGAGGAGCACTGCCGGGTCCGATGTATTCGTACAGGAGGTGATAGCCGCTATGACAACGGCGCCGTGCCCAATCTCCGCGTTGTACCCATTGCGGACTGCCACACGTTTATTGCGGTCAACCGCCGCCAGATCGAACCCGCGCTCGGCCGGCGGTTTACCCAATGCCGAGCGGAATTCCTGTTTCACGTGTGAGAGCGCGACACGATCCTGCGGGCGTTTTGGTCCAGCAAGCGAGGATTCCACGGTCGAGATATCCAGTTCGATAATATCGGTGAATTCCGGCGCCAACGCCCCCTTCTCGCGGAACAGCCCCTGTTCCTTCGTATACCGTTCGACCAACTCAATCTCCTCCAGCGACCGACCGGTGAGCTTCAGATAATCAAGAGTGGCGTTATCTACCGGGAAGAACCCCATGGTCGCACCGTATTCCGGCGCCATGTTTGCCACCATTGCTTTGGTCGGCAGTGAAAGCGTGTCGAGCGCGGGTCCGCAGAACTCCACGAATTTGTTGACCACGCCTTTTTTGCGAAGGATCTGTGTCACAGTCAGAACCAGATCGGTGCCGGTCACGCCTTCCGAAAGCTCGCCGGTCAATTTGAAACCAATCACCTCCGGCGTGAGCATATAGAGCGGCTGCCCCAGCATGACCGCCTCGGCCTCAATTCCTCCCACGCCCCATCCCAGCACGCCGAGACCGTTGATCATAACAGTGTGACTGTCGGTCCCCACCAGCGTATCCGGAAACGCCACATGATCCACCACCATGACCACCTTGGCGAGATACTCGAGGTTCACCTGGTGAATGATTCCGGTCGCGGGCGGCACGACCCGGAAATTATCGAACGCGCGCTGTCCCCAATGAAGAAACTCATATCGCTCCCTGTTTCGCTCGAACTCCTTCTCCATGTTTATGGAAAGCGCATCGGAACTCGCAAACGCATCCACCTGCACCGAGTGATCCACAACCAGATCGACCGGCACGAGTGGATTGATCTTCTTGGGATTCCCGCCCAGTCGTTTCATCGCCGAGCGCATCGCCGCCAGGTCCACCACCGCCGGGACTCCCGTAAAATCCTGAAGCACCACACGAGCAGGTTTGAACGGTATCTCCAATTGCCCCACTTTCCTGGGATCATACCCGGCCAGCTTCTTGACGTCCGCTTCCGTTATGATTTTGTCGTCACAGTGGCGGAGTACCGATTCCAGAAGTATGCGAATGGAATACGGCAGCCGGTCGATACGGCCGAATTTCTGCAGTTTGTCCAGACGAAAGATTTTGTATTTCTGTGAACTGGTCTTTAGTTCGGTGTAAGCTCCAAAGTGGTCTTTCACAAGTATCCTCCAGCGCTGAAATTCAGATCATCAACGCTTGCAAGTATACATCAGATAATACGTGATGACAAGGTTTTGGGGCTGCTGCGAGGAAAGGTTGACCGCCGAGTCCTGGAAGCTATATTGTCGTGCCCGACAACCGGCGAGAACTTGGAAGACGATGTTTGTCAAACGAATAGACTCCGACCGCGTGGTGATCGGCGCTCCCGCCAAGCTGAATTTGTTTCTCGAAGTGCTGGAGAGACGCCCTGACGGTTACCACAATATCAACTCGCTGTTTCAGACGGTTTCCCTGTTCGACCGCATGAAAGTCACGAAAGGCACCGGCTCCGGGATTGACCTGCAGCTGATCGGCTCATCTGCCGGGATCGGTGCTTTGGACGACAACCTGGTGACCAAGGCGTATCGTCTCATGGCCGAGAAATTCGATGCAGTCCGGGGAATAAGGGTCGAATTGGAGAAAAATATCCCCATCGGCGCCGGGTTGGGTGGTGGGTCAAGCGACGCTGCGGCGACCATCCTTGCCTGTAACCTGCTATTTGACTTGCGATTATCACGGGACCAGATGGCCCGGATGGGAATCCGGATCGGGGCCGACCTGCCGTTCTTTTTTGGCCGGGGGCAGGCCCTGGTCAGCGGGCGTGGCGAGATCGTGCGAGACATAGAGCTCCCCACCGATTACTGGATCGTTCTGATAACACCGTCGTTTCAAGTATCAACCGCCGCGAGTTATGCCCAACTGGATTTGGGCTTGACAGTTGCGAGAGAACCATTTAGCTTGCCCTCTTGCCGGACGGCTGATGAGCTGATCGGGTCCCTGGCGCTCGCGGGCAACGACTTTGAAGCTAATCATCTGGTCTCCTACCCGGAAATACGTAAGGTTAGGGACTGGCTATTGGCTCGAAGAGCGCTGCTTGCCCGCATGAGCGGCTCGGGTCCGACGGTCTTCGGAATATATTTGGCGGCTCCCGAGACGGAGCAAGACAACGTAGAGGGCTGGGGCGATTGGCGTTTACACACGGTTCGGCCGATCACCCTCGGAACGTATTGACGCCTAACCGCGGGAGGGAACCGTGGAGATTACTGAAGTTCGCGTCACGCTGCGCGACGAGGAGAAGCTGCGAGGGTTTGCCAACGTCACGTTCGACAACGCTTTCGTCGTCCGGGGCATGAAGATCATTCAGGGAGCGAACGGTATCTTCGTCTCCATGCCCAGCCGACGTCGACCGAACGGGACGCACCAGGATGTGGCGCACCCGGTCAACAGCGACATGCGTCGTCTCATTGAACAGAAAGTTCTGGAGGCGTACCAGGCCGAGTTGAAGGCGCAGCGCGCGGCACAAAGCTGAGCCGCACAACAACTGTTGGGGCGTCGACAAGTGGTAAGTCACCAGCCTTTGGAGCTGGCATTCCCAGGTTCGAATCCTGGCGCCCCAGCCAGAATTCAGGGATTTACCCCGTCGTGCCGTGCGGCTGGTGCTTGAGCAAGCGGGCGTTCGGCACGACAGTGCAACGAGCGATATGGTGGCAAGTGTAGCCTGGTTTGCGGCGGCACGGGCGGTCGCGAAGCAGGTTTTGTTTCGATAGTGTGGTAGAAAAATGATTGTTCGCAGTGAAATCAAGATTGTCACGGGGAACGCTAATATCCCTTTGGCCCAGAGGATCGCCGCCTATCTCGGCCAGCCGCTGACCGATTGTCTGGTCACGCGTTTTTCCGATGGCGAAGTGTTCGTTCAGATCAACGAAAACGTCCGCGGCGCCGACCTCTTCATCGTTCAACCGACCAACGCGCCGGCCGAGAACCTGATGGAGCTCCTTATGCTGATCGAGGCGGCGCGCCGCGCTTCGGCCATGCGGATTACGGCAGTGATCCCGTACTACGGCTACGCCCGCCAGGACCGCAAAGACCGTCCGCGCGTCCCGATCACCGCGAAACTGGTAGCCAATATGATCACGACCGCCGGATGCGACCGGGTCATGACCATGGACCTTCACGCCAGCCAAATTCAGGGATTTTTCGATTTGCCGCACGATCACCTGTATTCCTCGCGCACGTTTAACGACCACTTCCGAACCATGCATCTGGATAATCTGGTGGTGGTACCTCCCGATGTCGGCTCGCTCAAACTGGCGCGAAGCACCGCGGCATCGCTTAACGCCGACCTCGCCATCGTCGACAAGCGCCGCCCTAAAGCCAACGTCTCCGAGGTTATGAGCCTGATCGGCGAGGTTGATGGCAAGAACGTGCTGATCCGCGATGACATGGTCGATACCGCTGGCTCAATCTGCACCGCTGCAGAACACCTCAAGCTTAACGGTGCGCTGGACATATATGCAGCCTGTACGCACGGCGTGCTCTCCGGCCCGTCGCTCGAGAGGATTGAAAAGTCCCCTCTCAAGAAAGTCATCATCTCGGACTCGATCGATCAGTCCAAGAAATCGTTATCGGACAAATATGTTGTCCTATCCTGCGCGGAACTGATCGGTGAGGCCATCAAGCGGATTTTCGATGAACAGTCGGTCTCTTCCCTGTTTGAAGAGCCGCCGCACGACAGATTTGAATGAACGAATGAATTGTTTGTTTGGAGGATACCTGTAGTCTATGAAAGAAGTATTGATCGCGGCCTCTCCCCGCCAGGCGTTGGGGAAAGGGTCCGCGCGGAAGATCCGTGCCACCGGGCAGATCCCGGGTGTCATGTACGGTCCCGAGATCGAGCCGATGCCGATCCTGGTACCGGAAGCTGAGTTCCGGAAAGCATACCGGGCCTCAGCCGGCACGAGTACCATTTTCACGCTCAACGTCAATGGAAAACCGAACAAGGTGATTATTCGCGAAATGCAGCGGGACCCGATCACCAGTCGGATCACCCATCTCGATTTCCACGCCATCTCGATGAACCGACCAATCCATATCCAGGTGCCGGTCCACCTGGTCGGTACGCCAATCGGCGTGAAAGCGGAGGGCGGCATTATGCAGACACTCCTTCGCGAGATCGAGATTTCGTGCCTGCCGACCAACATCCCCGAGCATGTTGAGGTCGATGTCACCAATCTTGGCATCGGTGATTCCATCCACGTGCGGGACGTTACAATTCCGAACGTGGACGTGCTCACCGAATCGTCAAGTACGATCGTCGTGATCTCAGCGCCGACCATCATTAAGGTCGAGACGCCGGCCGTCGAGGCTGTCCAGGTCGAGGGTGCCGAAGGCGCCGCACCGGCCGAGGGCGCCGAGGGCGCACCGGCCGCGGCAGCCGCAGCTCCGGGCGAAGCCAAGAAAGAAGAAAAGAAAGACGAGAAAGAGAAGAAGGGGAAAGAGAAGGGCTAATTCTCGCCTATTCGAACTTACGGGCTTTCACAGAACCGCTTGCCATCAGGCGGTTCTTCTTTTGTCCCGTGCAGTAGGTCGGGTTCCGAGGCCGCTTCGGCCGAGAAACCCGACATCCCAAGTCAAGGGTACCCCACCGCCGCCGGCCTGGGCGAAGACGAAGGCTTGCGCTGGGTGTGAAGCGCGAGGCGATAGCGCCCGGCCGTCGCGCTGAGCGGAGTCGAAGCGAGACAGATGTCTCCAAGCCCGGTTTCTCTCAATACGCTTTCTGCAATTCACGATACGCCCGCTTCGCCGAGAAGAACAATCCCACCAACTGCGGGGACTGCCGGAAATACGCCATCCGTCGGAATGGCGAATTGACCGGCTTCAACCGCAATGCCCTGAACGGCGACGCTGCGCGACGATGCAATCTGCTGTATTCGCTGTAGAATTCGTGCAGCGGCAGTCTGGTCGGAAACAGACTGTGCGCCAGATCGAACAGCCGCGTGTCGTGTGACAGGATATCCCCTTTCACCTGCTCATAGAACTCCGTTCCGGGAAACGGAGTCAGCACCGTGAACTCGAAATAGTATATTCTCATCCGGTCCATGTAGGCCAGCACGCGGTCGAAGTCGTCCCGTGTATATTCCGGCCTGATGATAAATGCTCCCAGTGGATCCACGCCGTTGGCATGAAGTATCTCCACCGCGCGGCTGTTCTCCGACACCGAGCCTCGCTTGTTTAGCGCTTTGATCTCGCTGTCGTCAGGTGATTCCAGTCCCAGGAACACTTTTTTCAGCCCGCTCTCGGCCCATCGTTCGATCAGGTCCGGATGCTTGTTGATATCATCCACCCGGCTCAGCACGTAGAACTGCTTCTTCAATCCGGCCTGCTTCACTAATTCGGCGATCCGTCCGGCATGTTGCCGATCGAAAAAGAGATTGTCGTCGCCTATGTACACATACGGCTCATTGATCTTCAAAAGCTCCTGCAACACCAATTCCGGCGCTCGACGCAACACCCGATGCCCCGTCAGTGCCGGACAGGGACAAAAACTGCACGCGTGCGGACATCCCACCGATGTCACCATCAGCGCCACCGGTTTCCATACGAGATGACAATACCTATGGCGATTCCGCGCCGTCAGGTCCCGTCGCGGCATCGGCAGATGATCGAGATTGGCCGCAGGCTGACCTATGCTGGTTGCATGCCACCGGTTGTGATTGCGGTACCGTAGTCCCTCGATATCATCGAGCGGCCTGCGCGTCTCTACTGCTTCGACCAACTGGCGGAAGCTGTCAGGCCTTTGCCCGCTCACCAATACATCCACTTGCGGCACCTCGAAATCGTGCGGCACCAGTGTCGCGTGCGGACCTCCTGCCACCGTCACGCACGTCGGATTGACCCGCTTGGCGTAATCGAGCACTTCGATCATCCGACGCGTGTGAACTACCGTCCCGGTGATACCCACAAGGTCCGGCTGAAGCCGCTCGATCACGCGCTGCCACCCCTTTTCCATCTTCATGTCGAGGATACTGACATCGTGGTTGTTGAGTGCCCCCGCCAGATACTCCAGCCCGAGCGGTTCGATATTGATCAGCCCGCGCGGTATCACACTGAGCGGGTCCGTGTCCGGGTACACCAACAGTATTCGCATAGCTTGATACTCTCCTCATCAAATGGCGAGGCAATCCGCGTGCCATGCGCTTCCAACATATCCGCACTCTCCCGTAACCGCAAGGGCAGCAAGCAATTTAGACAGCACAGTCGCTATTCTGCCATGCTCTCCCCCCGCTTAGCGGCTATGCGTGGGTGGATAGTAAACGAGACCGTTTATCACACGATGTGGTGTAAAATGTCGTGAGACGGGTTCCGAACACGCCTTGAGCTACAAATCCGACACTAAGGATCGAGAAATCCCGGTACCACACCTGAAAGGTGTGCATTCTCAAACAGGCACTCAACTGCCGAATCCGCACTCCCGCGCCGTTGCATCACCACTTTCCCCACCGAACCCTTAGTCTTTGCGATTCCATTGAGTTATTAGAATGCAGGAGAACTCTGAGCACCAGTGATCGAAATCGTAAATCACACAATTGGTGAAGCGCGCCTGCAGGTGGTATCATGCTTTCAGTTCAACAACTTAGCTCGAGAACCGATCCGGTTGTTTTCGCCACAACCACAAGTCACATATAGAGATACGCGAATGCACCACAGCCGAATCAGCACCTGTGCATCCGCGTATCACCATGCTACATCATCGGTTACCGCGACCCGACGCCCTCGTACGGAAATAAAAAATGACAAAACGAACCCAAATATCTGAACTGGCTCGCGCGAGTGAATCCCTTGACAGAACAGAGAGTAAATGGTACATTATAACGCTTCAGTGAAAAGACATCGGGATACAAGAAAACCGGGGTCGACCCTGCTATGGCCGCTCCCTTAATATGTCACCTGTGACCTGTGGAGAATTGTCATGTCCCGGCATAAACTTTTGCGGCAGGTGCTTTGTCTGTGCCTTCTGTGCATCCCTTTTCTCGCCATTCAAAGCCAGACGGCTGCCCGTAGCGCGGAGCAGGTATGCGGCGATGTCGACGCCAGCGGAGCAATCGATGTTGGGGATATCGCCTACCTGGTCGACTTTTTGTGTTTCAATGCGGCAGCGCCCCCCTACCCCCAGTTCGCCACATGCGACGGCAACCGGGAAATCGATATCAGCGACCTTGCCTGGATTATCGACTATCTGTTTTTCTCAGGACCGGCACCACTCTGCCTTGAGGGAAGCCATACCGACGTGACAGGCCCCTGCTTAAGCCATCTCGTCAATAAAGCGATGAGTGGTGCTGCTACCACAGCAGGCCAGTCAGGCTGTCTGAATCGGGTCCAATCCGAAGAACAGGCCGGTGAAATGCACGCCGAGCTTGTCAATGGCAAGCTGCACGTGTACCACACGAACGCGTACTATCAGTGTTGCCTTGGGTACAGCGTGACATATGAGCAGACCGGCCGGTTCATTACCGCTGTCGAATCAGACACCGGTGAGCTGTGTGACTGCTATTGCTATTTCGACCTCGAGTCCGTCTGGGAGGGATTGTACCCGTACGGAGACGAGTACTGGATCGTGGTGCTCATCGGCATAGAGGGTGATACAGTGGGCACAGACACGATTCCGGTGAACGGAACCATGGTTCTGGAGACAGTCGGTCATGACCTGCACGTTCACCACCTGAACGCTCCACTAAATTGTTGTCCGGCGTTCTACGTCGACTACACGATAGTCGGCAACCAGATCACGGCCGTGGAAAATGACTCGCTCAACGCCTGCCTCTGTCTCTGTTTCTACAACCTCGAGTCTGTATTGTATGAACTGTCACCCGGTGAATATGTGGTCACGTTGATCGGAGGAACAACCACACCGTTCGCAGGAGATACGATCGGAGTGGACACGGCCGTAATAGCACCGTAGAGACCAGCCGTCGCGACGGGGAGGTCACATCATATCATCCGGATCGACATCGATCACGATCTTGATCGTTGCCGGGAGTTTGAAACGGGGCTCGCGCGCCTCCCACGCGCTCAACAACTGCACCAGCTTCACGGTCTGGTTTGTTTTGAGCATCAGATGCCTGCGATACCGTTTCCGAAGATGATACATGGGGCACGGCGCAGGTCCGAGCAGACTCGCTTGTATCTTCGCAGTCGTAACATTCGCTCGCAGTCGTTCGGCAAAATCACGCGCGGCGGATTCGAGTTTGGATTCATTTGCTGCCGAGAGAATGATATTAACCAACCGCACGAAAGGCGGATACGAAGCATCCTTGCGGGTCTCGATCTCGCGCTCGTAAAACGAGACATAATCCTGACGGGCGGCATCATCAATAATCGGATTATCCGGCGAATAAGTCTGGATCAGCACCTCTCCCGGCTGGTCGGCGCGTCCACTTCGTCCGGCAACCTGAAGCAGGCGCGCAAACGTTTTCTCCGAGGCGCGGAAATCCGGAAGGTCCATCCCCTGATCTGCGGACAGGACACCAACAAGCGTGACACCCGGCAGGTCGAGCCCCTTGGTCACCATCTGTGTGCCGAGAAGCAAGTTTTGTTTGCGGTGGGCGAAATCGGCCAGGATATGATAGATACTGTGCCGCCCGGAAGCGCTGTCGGAATCGAGCCGGACCGTGAGCGCCTTCGGAAACAAACGGCCGATAGCCTCTTCCACCTTCTGCGTTCCTGTGCCCGGATAAAGAAACCGCGAGCTGCTGCATTTTTCGCAACTGTCGTACTGGCTGCGCATGTATTCGCAGTAATGGCACAGCAGTCGTCTGTGCGTTTTGTGAAACGTGAGGTGCACTTTGCAGTGCGGACAGAGGGGAACATGGCCGCAGTCGTTGCATTTGATCTGTGGTGCGTAGCCACGGCGGTTGAGATAGAAAATTATCTGCTCCCCTTGCACGAGCCGCTTGTCGGTTTCGTTTTTTAACGGAAGCGAGACAAACGGAAGGTCCCCTTTGGCTCCCTCGGTCCGCATATCGACAACCCGCACCTGCGGCAGTTTCGATACACCTGGGCGCTGCGTCAGAGTGAGCAGCTTGTAACGCCCGGTCCTGGCATGATAGTACGACTCGACCGACGGAGACGCTGAACCGAGAAGAACCGGAATGTTATTGAGTTTGGCCCGCATGATGGCAGAGTCACGGCCATGAAAGCGGGGCGAGGGGTCATCCTGTTTGTAGGAACTGTCATGTTCTTCGTCAACAATCACGAGGCCGAGATTCGGCAACGGTGCAAACAGCGCGGAGCGCGGGCCTATGGCAATTCGGTAGTCCCCTCGGCGAACCCCCTGCCAGCTTTGCAGGCGCTCTTTCTCGGTCATGGCGGAGTGGATCACAGTGACTTGGTCGCCGAAAAAACCGCGGAAATACGCCAGCGTAGCGCCGGTGAGTGAGATTTCGGGAGTCAGCACCAGCACTGTATATCCCCGCTGGAGAACTTCGTTGGCAAGATGGCAGTACACAAGAGTTTTGCCGGAACCGGTGATGCCGTGCAGAAGCGAGACACCAAATCCGGAGTCGAGGGCCTGAGTAAGAGAGTCCAATGCGACGCGCTGTTCGGTGGTGAGTGCTATGTTAACGACGTCGGCTTTTGGTTTGACAAAATCAAGCACTGTTCGCCTGGGCGTTTCGAGTACCGGTTCAAGTATCGAGGCGGCAAGAGCACGACGGATATAGTGGTCGCTCCAACCGGACTGTCTCAGTTCCTTGCGAGTGCAGACGCTGTCGAACCGAAGCTGGTCAGCAGGCTCATCGCCGAAAACAACGCTTAGACTGGCGCCATCGAGTAGGCGATAGCCGACCGATCGGCGTTTCAGAGTGGCGGCGTTGTCATGCCACTCCTCGACAACAACCCCTCTGTCCTGAAGCTGTCGCCAAAGTGCACGGTCCGCCAGCAATGACTTCAGCGTATCGGTAGGTATCCTCTTTCCGGGTTTGGCCTTCGCTTGGAACTGTAGAGGCAGATGACTGATATCACCTGTGCCCCACACCATTGTACTGATTCGGTTTTTCTTAAGTGATGGCGGCAGTGCCGCGGCAAGACAATCGGCCGGATTGGCGAAGTAATAGTCGGCTATCCAGAGACAGAGTCTGAATAGCTCCAGCGAGAAATAACTTTGCGGATCAAGTGGGCGGATGATCGGTTTGATCTCGATACGCGGAGGCGGCTCGGCTGAACCAAGATAATAACCAACCTTTCGCGTCCGCCCAAACGGCACCAGCAGCCGCTGGCCTGGTTCGAGCAGTGACGATCCGTCGCCGACGCGATATGTGAACGTACGGCGCATCGGACCGGCCACCGCCACGTTTGCGAATTGCTCCTGAGGACTCACGGTCTCCAATATAGAAAAAGGCAGGCGCACTACCTGCCTTTATTCGAGAAGTCGGAACGGAATGCGATAATCGGCTACTTGCCCTTGGCTTCGGCCAGGGCCTGCTTATCTTTCATCCCGAGTTGCTGATATAGGTCCGCCAGGCGCTGCCAGATCTGTTTGTTGTCCGGCTCCAACGCCACCACCTTCTCGTAGGCGCCGGCGGCATTCTTCCAGTCTTTCAAGTTCAGATAGCAGTCGCCCACTGAGGTGAAATGCTCGGCGTTCTGGGGTTCGAGCTCGGTAAGCCGGGTGAACGCCGCAAGCGCCTCTTTGAAGTCGTTGCGGATGTAAGCGATCAGACCATACTGCCCGGCCGCATCGACATCCTTAGGACTGGCATCGAACGCCCGTTTGAAATAAACATAAGAAGAGTCGAAGGCGCTGTTGCGGGCATCAGTCCATCGTTTGGCCGCCTCGGTGTTCTTGGCCTCATCAGCCGCGCGGACCGAATCAGTCGCAGTGCGGCCAATCTGATTGTAATAGCGCCCCATGCCGACCAGGGCATCGCCGTTAGCCGGTGCGATCGCCAGCAGTTCGCGGTACACTGCAACCGCCGAGTCATACTGCCGGCAGTTGTTGAAACAGGCAGCCAGGTTGTAGAGCGTCACGACCAGTGTCGTATCCTTAGGGGCGTTGACCATCGATTCCCGAAGGTACGGTGCTGCTTCACAGTATTTCCCTGAGCGAATGTAGGAGTAGGCGACCTCCGAGGCCAGTTTGTCCCGCTCTTTGGCGTTCACCATGGCCTTGGTCAGCCATTTCACACCGGACTCGTTGTCCCCCTTGTATTCGTAGACAGTCCCAAGCGCAACATACGGCAGATAGTTGGTGGAGTCCAGTATGACCGCCAGGGTCATGTTGTCGATACAGGAATCCATCTGGGCATCGATCTTCTTCTGATAGAACGCGATAGTAGTGCTGTCGGACTCTGACTCTTTAGCCTTCAGGTCCTCTTCGATCCGATTGAGCTGGCCAACACCATCGTTGTACAGATTGCGCCAGTTAAGCACTATGAGTGAGTCGATCACGCTGGCCTTGTCGCAATCACCCTTGTACTTGGCCTTGACTTCTTTGCTGGCGCAAGCTATCCGAAGAGAATCCCGGTAGGCAACCAGCTTGCTGATTGGTTCCCGTTTGGCTTTCAGATCGGCTGTGGTCTTGGCATAGTCATCCTGAATGAGGCACATCAGGTACAGGCCTTCAGAATGCGGGCCATAGTGCATGAACAGAGAGTCCAGCATATAGACAGCGTTGGCGTTCCGCTCTTTGGTGTGGTACGAGAACTCGATCTTGGCCGTCTTGATGTAAGCGCTTTCGGGGAGTTTGCGCCCCTTTGGGGGCGCAGCGACACTGCCGACCGCAACAGCGCTCATCAACAGCACCACAAGCCCTTTGGTCATCAATTTCAATTCGTTACCTCCTGTACATGTCCGAATCGCACAAAAATCTCGGCGAATGTAACTCTTTTCACAAGCCTTGTCAACGACTGCCGTCTTATCGGTTGGTGAACCGAACCGAGTATCTAACTATCGTCGTGTCATTAGGTTTCACCGGCACGCTGAAAACAAGGGTCTGGGCGTCTTTCTTTTTGTATTCGAAGTTCGCTTTGGTGACTTCCCATATCCCCCAGAGCTTCTTTTCTACTTTGATATTTACCGCTTCACTCTTGTGGTTGCGCAGTTCGTCCTCGTAATCCCGGTCCTCGACCGTGGATGAGGCGCGAGTTTGGTTGACCAGACGCTCCTCGGCGGAGATATCGAACGCATAGCCAACCTTCACATCCAATTCCTCGTCCTTGGGGGTATGGTCAATCTGATCCTCGCCAAGCAGAACCAGGGAACCGTCATCATCGGCCTTGAAAACCCGAACCCGCCCACCCGGCAACGGCATGCCAAGCCCGGCTTGCTGCGAGTTCTTGAACTTAACCGCCACTTTCACCTGATCCGGATTCTGTTCCGGTTGAAACAGATATTCTTTCTGAACGGTGGCCGTAGCCGGTTCAAAGAGAGCGATCTGCTTGATCTCCCGATCGGAGACGGTGGCTTTTCGGGGGAGTGTATACATGTGGTACTCGAAGAATGCCTTTTCCTCGAAACCGGCCGCGCCATCGGCCATCGGGGCCGCCTTGGACGTTAGCATTCTAAACTCTCGTTCCGGCCGGATCCGACTGATATCCCCGGCAATCAGGCGAAGTTTGGCATCGGTGTATGTCTTGCCGGAGTTATTGGTAATGGAGGACCACCCCGAAAGACCGAGCTTTGTCTCCGTCTTGTCCAGTACTCCCACGTACTCGGCGCTCCAGTTGAGGCCGGAGGTCTGGTACCCGACCCGGCACGGAATGGCGCCTTCGGTGTTGGACTGGTATTTCCAGAACAGCGTCGGACGAGTGATCAGCCCCTCGGGAAGCGCGGGGAAGTTGACCTCGGTAACATTCCCGAGAAGGACAATCTTGACTTTGCCCTCCTTGTTGCGAAGAGTCACGGCTCCGCCGGAACTGGCCAGAAGGGTACCCGTGTACAGCTTCCCTTCCTTGTCGATCAGCTCGATCTCCTTGTCGATGTACTTGTTATACATCTGGTCCGGGCTGACCAGGTCGTAGGCATAATTCTGTTCGAGAATCGTGACACTGGAGCCGGATTTGAGCACCTCGAACCGGACCGAACTAGCATCGATCTGGCTGGGGACATCGCGGAACTGTATCTGATCCACCCCCTTTTTGAATTGAAGCTGTCGGGATTCGCTGACAACGCCGAGGTTGCTGTTATACACGGTGACGGTGAGATCGTCGGCCAACGCCCCTCCGCCCAAAGCCACTGCTACCAGAGGCACGGCGACAGCAGCAAAACCCGGAACAAACCCTCGTTTCATAGCATCTACTCCTTATACATGCCAGCTCGTCAATCCACCCAGCCCGTATCCGTACGGACTGTTTCATCGCTCTTGTCCTCAATACCGATCGAGGAATAATATCTTCCCGAATTGACTCACGGTTTCAGCGGTAAGGCGACAAATCGCGCCACCGTTTCCTCGATCCGTGTCTGAACTTCTCCGGCCGAGGGTGCCAATGCCAGAGCGGTAAACTGCCCACGCGCCGGTTCTATCCGTTCGAAAATCTGAGTGTACAAGCTATAGATAATCTCGAGGCTAAGTTGATAGCGCGGCTCCAGGTACCTTTTGATGGAATCAATGGTGCGGCGGGCCCGGCGCTGATAGTACGCTCCTATCCGAACATACGTGCACACCAGATCCCGGAAGCTGGGGGTAGGTTCTCCACCGGATGCCACCTGTCTCACTTCCGAGTGAGTAAGCCCATGTCGAGTTACGATGTCATCGGAAAAGTAGTTGAGTCCGGCTTTCTGATCTTTCTCAAAATCCCGAAGGATATGCACGATGTACGAGAAAATGGCCAGACGCCGCGCGGCCAGACGGATATCGTAGGTCGGACGCCGGAATCCCGCACCGTTGTTACTGATTCCACAGAGGTGCATGAAAATCGAGGCGGGCGCCACAGCGGCACCTTCGGAATATCGCAGGAATTCAGCGAATGTAGCGAAGCCGTTGTGGGTCAGGTCGAAGATCATAGCCTTGCCGAGCCGTTCCCATGGCCAGAGCGGCAGGTCGAATCGTTCCAGCGTGTCATAGAACTCGGTATGATACTCATCGGTCGGTTCACGCCTTCGCACCATGCCGAGCCAACCGTTGATGAGACCTGCCAGTTGCGCTGCCTCGCGTGAGTCAATGGGACCGGCCGACGACTTGCGGTCATCGACCAGGTCATCGATTCGCCGCATGGAGCGATAACAGACCCTGAACGCCTGATAGCGGTCATCATCCCAGAAACGCGCCGCGATATCCAGAATCGGATTGGTCAGAATCTGGCTGAAATCGAGGTGCGGTGCAAAGTCGAGCATGAGCTTGGATTCGGCCATAAATCGGTGAAGAATATAGTGGTTATGGGCAAGCGGGGAAATGTATATTTATCGTCGATGCGGGTGGTGAAAACGAAGGGAGAGATTGCTTCGGCTTGTCACGCGTGACGCGTGACTCCTCGCAATGACGGAAGACTATGGCCGAGAGATTTCGACTGCTCATATTGACCCACAACTTCCCCCGCTTCCAGGGTGACTTTGCGGGCGTCTTCATTCATCTGCTGGCCAGGCGGCTGACAGACCATGGAATCGATCCTGTGATCCTGGCTCCACATGA
The DNA here is from genome assembly GCA_040753875.1 of Candidatus Zixiibacteriota bacterium. Lineage (NCBI taxonomy): Bacteria > Pseudomonadati > Candidatus Zixiibacteriota > Candidatus Zixiibacteriota bacterium. Next base: position 63,426 of record JBFMDV010000020.1, read on the forward strand.
TCCGGGCGCACTTGAATATGAGAAATGGGACAATGTCACGATCTATCGTTTCCGCTACGCCAAACGCGACGAGGATGAGTCAATCGCCTATCGCGGCAATATGCACCAGTTGGTGCTCGGCTCGGTGACCGGCATTTTCAAATTCAAGGCCTTTCTCGATGCCTACCGCGAAGCAGCGTTTCGGATTATCGACACGGAACGAATCAGTGTTGTCGCCGGGCACTGGTTGATCCCATCGGGGATCGTGATGAAAAGCATCGAGGCAAAATTCCATTTGCCGATGATTCTCTCTTCGCACGGTACCGATATCCGACTGATGTCGAAATACTTGCAGATGGCGCGGCGCTATTTTCACAGTTTCTTCCCGAAATTGAAAGCCTGGACCGTGGTTTCATCATACCTTCGAGATGAGATTCTCCGTGTCGAACCAACCCTGGCCCCGATTCTCCAGATCTTGCCGTTACCGCATGATGAGACACTTTTCTACCGGGACGAAAATATTGCTCGCGAGCCAAACCTCGTCGTAGCAGTAACGCGTTTCGCCGAGCAGAAACGGGTGGGGCATTTGATACGAGCTTTTGCACTGGTGACCGAGCAGCAACCGAAAGCCCGGCTCGAATTGTACGCCTCAGGCCCGATGCAGGCGGAGATTGAAGCGTTGATTGCCAAGCTCGGCCTGAAGGAGACTGTGACTATATTCGCGCCGATTCCGCAGGAGCAACTTCGGACAGTGTACAACCGCGCCGGAATGGTGGTGCTGAACTCGTTTCAGGAAGGGTTCGGACTTGCCTTATCCGAAGCGATGCTCTGCGGCGCACCGGTGATCGGCGTAGCGTCGGGAGGGATAGTTGATATCATTCGTCACGACGACACCGGCCTTCTCGTCCCGCCGGACAATGTCGATGCGCTGACAAAGGCGATGCTACGCGTGATGTCCGATGACCCGCTGCGCAGCTGTCTGGCGGTCAATGGTCATGAGTTTGCGTTGAAATCGTACGCCTCAGGTCCACTGGCGGCGAAGTTCGCGGAGTTGGTGAGGGGGGCGAGAAGGTTGTAGGCATTCCCCTCAAAGTCATTGCGAGGCGCTTCGCCGAAGCAATCTCGCCCGACTGCCATGCCAATGAATCCGAGATTGCTTCGCCGCCGCGAAGCGCGCCGTCTCGCAATGACTCACATATCTCATACGGCTTTAGCATGTGCCGCACCTAACAGGTGCGAATAAAGGGAGGGTCCGCCCGGTGGTGTACATCCAATATCGTCGAATTCACACCTGTTAGGTGTGGCACCGAATAGGGTGCTTCACTAATTCACAAAACAGACTCGACTCATCCACCTCAACAATCGAGATGTCTGCATCAAGTCCTGTAGTCAACGCACGAAATTGCTGTTCGCTGACGGTTGTAGCGGTGAAACCATCTTTGCAGACGATGTTGCCATCGCGGGTTTTGTCCTCATCGATCTCGCCGAGCAGTCCGGCGGCAGCCTGCAGGCGGAACCACTCGAGGCGGTGCTCCCAGAATTTCGCGGAGTAAGTGGAGAACAGAAGCTTCCCCACTGTTTTGGTGACGCGGAGGGACTCGACAATCAGCGTGCGTTGGTCAACATGAAACGCCGAAATGCCGTTCTGAATGCAGACGATCAGGTCAAAGCAGTTGTCGGAAAAGCCGAGATGAGCGGCATCCATCTGGGCGAGGTGGTAGTTTGGAATCTCGGCGAGCCGCTGGCGGGCGAGTGTCAAACTGGCGAGCGAGATGTCCACGCCGATGACGGTGGCGGCTCGCTGCACAAGCGCGGGCAGGGTGCGGCCGTAGCCGCAGCCGAGATCGAGAACGGCGTCGCCCGGATGGATATGCGAAAGGACGTGGTTCAGTTCGGCATCGAGGTACTGCCGCACGCGCGGGGTAGCGAGGTCATAGACCTTGATCAGCCGTTCGGCAGCGAGTTTTTGGGAGTAGTAGGAGGGCATGGTGGGGCTGGTCTAGAGCATTCATACAAGAGTTTGACGACCACTGGGCAGATTACCGAAAGCCACGGAATCTCCTCTTCAGACGTTCCCCAGTCTTTAGACGACGAGACCTCGCACTCGCTGTAAGCCCGTGGTCAGGGAGTTTTGCATGACAGACTTCGCAAAGGAGTCTGAGGTTTTCAATCCTATGATTCCCTTCCTTTTGAGACCGTGGTTTGTCATGGTGTACGTGGAACGGAACCGAAGATCTTTCTGCACTGCGGCCGCATTCCTCGCACCTGTTTCCTGCTCTTTGAAACACCCTCCGCCTTCTCTCCTCCCAATCAGGAGGATAGTCGACGAACTCCGAAAAAACCTGGTCAAGCCCTCCATCAATCTTCGCGATTTCGGCCACTATTTGCCGTATATCGGATTCAGCCAGCCCCCTGAGTTTCCTGCACTTCTCCTCGCTAGCCCCTTTTGCAAATAAAAAGGCGAGGAAGGCCACAATGATGCCAAAACCAGGGTGCAGGAACGCCATTGTCGCAAGTGATATCGCCGCCGCTGACAACATTCTGAGTACGATGTGGGGATCGGACGGGTTTTCAAGGAGCTTCTTCTTGTTGCGAAGCTTCGCAAGGCGGGAGTACCGTGCTTCAATGCACTCCGCGCACGCCACCTTGCCGTTTCGGAGGAGATTGCCCGGACCTTTCCAATTACCACATAGTATACAGGTTGGCAATTCTTCACTCGCGGTTATCTGAGCGTGTTGAATTACTTAATGGCCTCGACCCTAGTGCCCACAGGGAAACCGTATCCAAAGCAGGTCTTTCATTTAGGGGCAAGAACTCTATCCTGTTTCATCTTCACCACCACCTTCCCACCCATAGACCGAACGACCGTGGTGAAGTTGGCAAAGGCATTTCCACCGGTATTCCCGGTTGCGTACCAGCACATCTTTCCAGAGGACACATCGTACAACTCAGCCGAAAACGTAGCCCAAGGCTTGTCCACCGTGTAACCGCCAGAAGTGGTCGTTCGTGTTCGAGCACTGAATCTGTAGCCCCCGGTATAGTCAGGAGTAACACTTCCGTCTGTTTTGCTTGTGGTCGATTGGGGGATATATGACTCCGAAGTGCCTGCCGTGCCCGGGCAAACAAGCAGTAAAGCGTCAACACCCAGACTGTCAAAGAGATGAGCGTACTCAGCGTCCGAGAGCGCCTGACCAGGAAAGATCGCTTCGTGTGCCAGCACGCAGTCAACACCGTTGACAGAAAGCTCTTCTCGGATCTTTTCTTCGCATGCTTCCTGCAAACCTAAGTCCGCGAAGAGAGCATCGACGAATAGAACGCGAAAGTGCTTGCCGGCAGACTCTGGACTGACGCGTGAGTGTATTGATGTGTGCGCCATGCAGCCGAGAATCAGCGGCACTGCTGCCACGACGATTGTCAGGCCAGTCAGTCGAACTTGATGCTTCACCATCGGACCTCCCGAGTCATTGCCCAGCTACGGCAATATGGCGATGAGCACAGAATTGTCAAGGGCCTCTCTACTTTTTCACCGCCACCGGCTCGGCAATCTCCTCCGTTATCCCCGCCAACCGGCGGGCGATGGCCACTTTGTCTTCCAACTTCGCATTAGCGCGGATCACTAACTTGGCGCCATCGGGGGAACCACCACCGTGCATGCAGCCCGGGACACCGGAGCCGATCGTGCACCACTCCACCAATCGCGCCGCCCGGGCACGCGACTCGGCTGAGGCTTTTGCTTTCATGTACTTCTTGATAAGGTGGCCGTATTTCTTGGACTGGAAGTCCTTGTATGATGGCATGCAGCCGGTCTCGGCGATCCCCCCCGCAATATCCTGCGCCAGCACGCTGGTCTGGTACGGCAGCGTCGCTACATGCACCTTGTTCACGTTCGACAAAAGCGGATCGCAAAGCCAGGCGCCGGAGGGGTGTTTCTTGCCGCGGGCGGCGGCGGCGATCCCCATGCCGTAGGTGGTTTCGTTGTTAATGTACATCTGCGTCAGCTTCTCGTTGAACACCTTCGCCGAGAGACCGTTGGCGCGGGCGGTGAGTATGGCCGAGCCAATCTTAATATCCCCCTGCCCCGCCACGCAGCCACCGATCGCGGAGCGGTACGGCATGATGAAGTAGCCGACGGTCGACAGCGTATACTTGGTCTCGCCGCACATGAAGACGCGTTCGTTGGGGATGAAGACATCTTCGAAAAACAGGAACGCCTGCGTAATGCCTCCCTCGGTGACCGGATTATCGAACCCCTCTTCCTCATCGCGCGTGTCGTTGGGATGGCGGGTTTCGACAATGGTGAGCCCCTCGATATCACGCGGGATGACGAACGACAACGCGAACTCCGCCTCATCCTCTTTGTAGCCGGTGCCGGGGATGACGAAAATCTCGTTGGCGGCGGCGATGCCGCAGATCATCAGCTTGGCGCCCCGCACGACCATGCCGTCTTTGCGCTTCTCGACCAGATGCAGGAAAACATCTTTGTCATCCTGCTGCGAAGCAGATTTGGAGCGATCTCCCTTGGCGTCGGTGAGCGCGCCGGAGATGGTGATATCGCGGGCCTGGGCGTCCTTGAGCCATTTCAGGAAGCGCTGGTGGTAGTCGGTCTTCAGGTCGCGGTCCATCTCCCAGGTGGTGATGAACATGGCGTTAAGAGCGGACCAACCGGCGCACCGTCCGCCGGTGCAGGTGCCGGTGAGATGGAACATCATCCGCTTCATGTCGGAGTTGGCGTACATGTCCTCCGGGGACTGTATGATCGACAGATAGCGGCTGATCGGCTCGCCAGTGAGATGTGACGTGGTAGTTAGCGACGGCCGGAGCTTCTCATCAAACGCCGCTTTGTATGTCCAGGCGTGCCCTTCTACTGTCCGTATGGTGGACGGGTGCGTGGTGACATCGGTGATCAGTTGATCGTACTTGTGAATGTTTGGCCGCATTTTGCGAAGCGACTCGAGATACTGCTCATATGTTTTGATGGCCATACTTTGCTCCTATAGGAAGTGTCGTCATCGTACTTTCAAATATAACCTCAGGTCACAAATCAACAAGACGAATCCCTCCACTATATGTCGAGACCTTGGAACTCCACATTTATTCTTGACACATTCGTATGGAATTACTTATATTGACTCTGGTATCCTTACAACATAGCCGAATTTCACATCAATGGCAGCCGCATGTAGTGCGCTTTGCCTCAGGAGGTTGTATGGGTTCTTCCTCACGTTTTGCACCGAGAGTGCTGACTGTAGCGGTGACTCTCACTTTAGTCATCTTGTCCTCATCAATTCTGGCGGGAGACTCCCAGTTACGAGCAGTACCGGTCAATCCCTTCGAGCAAATGTTGCAAAAAGAAGCGGCCTTCTTTGGCGCCCCGGGAGACTCGCGGCAAACGCCGGCCCAGCCGATGCGGGTTCAGCTAACTGAGATTGGCTCGATTTGGATGTCGTACACCCAGGTGAGCGATGTCGTCGTTGACGGCAACTATGCCTACGCTGTCGGCGCAACACCCGGTTTCATGGTGTTCAACGTCTCCAATCCTATGTCGCCTCAGCGGATTGTGTGGTTAAGAAGCACGACGGAGTTTTCCTATGGTGGTCAACTGCTAAAGGCTGGTTCGTTGCTCTATGTAATCGGCGGAACTGCTCAGGTTCAGATCATGGATGTGAGCAACCCGCTGAATCCGGTGCCGGTGGGGACGTTCACGCCACCCAGCGGCCACCAGTACCAGTCCGTGACCGGTGCTGCCATAGACGGCCAATACCTTTATGTGGCGGTGCGTTGGTGGGACAGCGGGCTGGAAGATCATGGTGATCTGCTGATCGTTGACGTCTCAAACCCCGCGGTACCAGTCTTGGTGGGATCTCTCACTGGAGTGGGAATGACCTACGCACTCGCTACAGCCGGGGACTACGTGTTGATTGGCAAGATGTCATATTATCAGACGTCCACAGACGCGTTAGTGATCGTCAACGTAAGCAGTCCGACGAGCCCGTATGTGGTCGGCGCGCTGCCGACGAGCACCACTGACACATCGGGTTCGGTCTATGATATCGAAGTCGTAGGAGATCGTGCTTACCTTGTCATACTCAATCGCGGGCTCGCAGTTGTAGACATAACTGACCCGTCGGCCCCGGCCTTCGTCAATGTCCTCAGCAGCGAGTACGGCGGGTTCAAACTGGACATGGCGGGCACAATGTTGTACATGACGAAAATCGCCAGTGGAGCGGCAATCAGTGCGCTGGATATCAGCAATCCCGATTCACCTACGCGCCTTGGCGAAATCACAGCAGCCGGCTCCTTCTGGCGCTTGGACATACAAGGGAGCCATCTGTTTGTTGCCTCAGCTGAAGACGGTCTGCGGGTCGTCGATGTGTCAATCCCCAGTGCTATGTCCATTGTTGGGCAATGGTCGACAGGGGGAGAACCGGTCGCAGTGGCGGTTTCCGGAAACCACGCGTACCTCGCGAATGGCCATTACGGACTATCTGTTCTCGACATCACCAACCCTGCCGAGCCCGACACGGTCGGCAAGTATTCGGTGACGGGCACTGCTAACGATATTGAGGTTGTCGGGAGTATGGTATATGTGGCCGATTACCTGAGTTTGTACGCGTTCGATGTATCAAATCCAGCTGCTCCGACTGCAACGTGGGCCAACAGCACGGATGGAGACCCCATGCGCCTCGCGGTGTCGGGGAACTACCTGTATTCGGCCACCCTCTATGGAGGCCTATACGTATACGATATCTCGGTTCCTCAGATTCCAGTTCGCGTGGGTAGGTTGAACACGCTTGGAGAGACTTATGACATAGCCGTTCAGGGCAGTACTGCATATGTGGCCGACTACACCAACGGCTTGCTTATCCTCGATATAACCTATCCCGAGTCCCCTGCAATCTTGGGACGGTACATAGTCCCTCAGGATGATTGGGTGAACCGCGTGACGGTCAGCGGTCACCATGCTTTTGTCGCAGACTACAATGCCGGACTGATCGTTCTCGATGTGTCGATCCCGGATCATCCTGCACTGGTGACCAGCCTGCCGCTCTATAATGTCAACGACCTCATGGTGTCAGGCGATCTGCTGTATGTCGCGCAGTTTCAGAACCTGCAGGTGTTTGACATCTCTAACCCCGCCTCGCCGGTCCTGGTGGGACTCCGGCAGGCAGAAGCGCGTGGAGTTGACATGGAATCGGGAATGCTGTTCACGGCAGGTTTTCCCGGGCTCTCAGTTCTGTCGGTCTCGGATTACTTCTGCGGCGACGTGGACAACAGCCTTGCGGTGCCGGATATCGGAGACCTGACTTATCTGGTTGATTATCTGTTCCAGAGCGGACCGCCCCCATCGAATCCAAGCGCCGGCAATGTCGACGGAATTGGATCGACCGACATCTCCGATCTGACGGTATTCGTCGATTATCTGTTCTTTGGGCAGGGGACGCTGAACTGTCAGTAGCAATCGGGGCACGAGACATCATTTTGAATCGAAGGCCGTCGGGGCAATCACCCGGCGGCCTCTTTAATTTTGAGCGGTAATATCCCCGATGCGGGCGATATCAATCAGCCGAGCCGCTTGATAATAATCATGGTCAGATCATCGAAGACGTGTGTCGGCGAAGCGAACGATGTAACCGCCTCGTAAATGGCATCGGCCATGAGTTGCGCGCTCTTGTGACGATTCGCCTTGATCACGTCCACGAGTCGACTCGTACCAAACTCCGCTCCCCCCTCGCTGAACGCCTCGGTGACGCCGTCGGTATAGAACACAAGCACGTCACCAGGCTGAATAACAATGGCGCGCTCCTCGTAAACACTTTCTGACGAGACTCCGAGAATTGGTCCCCCCTCCCTGAGTTCCTCCACCTCGCCGATAGCCCGAAGCACAAAGGGTGGGTTGTGTCCGCAGTTGGAGAAGGTGAAAATGTGGTTGCGTGAATCGAGCACACCATAGACTGCGGTTACATAATTGCCGGATTCCAGCGATTCGAACAAAAGGGAATTAACCTTCTGGCAGATGGTCCGAATGGAATAGTTGTTGCGTATCTCGGCGATCAGAGAAGCACGAAACGATGCCATAATAAGGGCTGCGGGAATCCCTTTGCCGGAGACATCGCCGATAGCAATCCCAGTATGATTGGTCACGATACGGATGAAATCATAATAGTCTCCGCCTACCTCGCCCGATGGCACATTGCGCCCGGCGATGTCGTACCCCTTCACCCACGCCTGCGGGTCCGCCTGCGGCAGAAAACTCCGCTGTATCTCACGGGCGATATTCAACTGCTCCTCAAGACGCTTGCCGGCCAAGCTGCTCTCATGCAGGCGCGCTCGTTCTATCGATATGGCCGCTTGCGAAGCAAACGCCGATATCAACGCCTGCGCCCGATGGTCGAATACATTAAGTTCGTTCGATTCAAGATTGATAACCCCAATGAGACGGTCGTCCAATTTTATGGGCACGACAATTTCGCTTTTCGTGCCCGGATTAGCATCCACATATCGGTTGTCTTTGGATACATCGGACACGATTACAGTCTCCCCCGTATTCGCAACATGACCAACCAGACCGTGGCCAATCTTGAGTTGTAAGCGATCATCGTACCCCTCCGGATACCCCACCGAATAAATCGATTTTATTTCATTGACGGCCGGGTCCAGAAGAAACACACCGCCCACTTGGTAAGCCACCACGCGCTTAAGTGACGCCATGATCTCGCGGAGTACTTCATTCAGATCAAGCGACCCAGACAACTTTTTACCGACTTGATAGAGAAGGTCTTTTTCAAGGGCTTCGCGTTTGATGTCGCGATACAAGTGCGCGTTGTCGATCGCCACCGCGATCTGATTATTCAAACCGGTGAGGATGTCCAGGTCGGCGGCCGTAAACGGACCATCCGCTTTGTTGATGGCTTCCACCACGCCGATCATCTGCCCTTTGCCAATCAGCGGGACGGAAATGATGGAGCGCGCCTCGATCCCGGCGATCTTGCTGATAAACGGCTCCACGCGTGGGTCGTGCGGATCATTGAGGATAATTGGCTCTCGGTATTTGGCTACCCATCCCACAACACCCTGTCCCAGGTCGAGATAGAACACCTGCATCTGGCCGTCACGGCCATGCATGAACCGCACTTTCATATCGGTGCGGTCATGGTCCACGCGAAAGACCAGCGCAGCCTCGCTGTTGACTGCCTTCAGCACCAAGCGAAGAACCAGCTCGATCAATTCTTCATATTCCAGCGTGGAATTGAATACACGAGCTGCTTCCAGAAGCAGCTTTTCGGTACGCGTATGCACTATGGAGTCAGACATGGAATGCCTAAGCTAGGTCCGTAAGGGGGATTGTCAACCACATTGTTCATCGGCTCCTGTGAATCAAATCTGTACAAAAAGTGAGACTGTCGACCCGTTGCGGGACAGACGGTTGACTCTTTTTTTGTTGTATAGAATCGCCGAGTGATTTATCTTCATTACGAGTAACTGTAACTTCCGCCTGCCATCTGGTTGAACGGTCGACCCCCACTCCTCACGCGGATCGACAACAGGAAAAACGAGTCGGTCTCTCACGTATCTGGAGGATGAAGGATGTTCAAGAAGCAGTTTCAGTTAACAGTTCTCCTGGTGTTCTGTGCCCTGGGGTCATCATCTGTCCTGGCATCGGACACTGCCTGGACCCGAACATATCCCGGGGCAAGTCAAGCGGCAAGAAGCATTGCGCGGGACGGAACTGGGAACATCATTATCACCGGTCACGGGCACAGACCCGGGGGATTTGACCTCGACTACACGACGATTAAGTATCTGCCCAACGGCGATACAGCTTGGCTTCGCTATTATAATTCGCCTGAGAATGTCAACGACTATGCGGTGGCGGTTGGCACCGATGGCGAAGGCAACATCTACGTAACAGGTCATAGTGACCCAGGGACAGCATCCCCTGACAAGAAAATCGTGACGGTCAAATATGATGCCATAGGCAATCTGCTCTGGACATCCGAGTATGACCCGCCATATCCACCTGACAGCAACCGACTGGCCGTGCCGGTGGACATGTTTGTTAATGGTTTCGGATATGCTTACATAGCCGGTCATCAGAGAGGGAAGGGAACTGCGGAAGACGCCCTCGTTATCAAGTATTACCCGAGCGGCGACACGGCCTGGGTTCGGTCGTACGGCCGCGTTAACCCTCAGTATTCTCCGTACCACGATTCACTCAATGCCATCTGTGTCGATGGATTAGGAAATGTCTACGCTACTGGCTCTACCGGATACACGACCAGTTCCATGATTCTCACTCTTGCATTCAACTCAACCGGTAACCAATCGTGGGTAGGCGTGAATGAGATCGTGATGCCGCCGGAGTTCGGAGATGATGTTGGCAACGACATCACAGTCGACAACGGAGGTAACGCCTATGTGGCGGGGACAGCCGGCAGTTACCCGTTTTCAAACATCGTCACTATCAAGTACCTGCCGAATGGGGATACTGCGTGGGTGCGTCGCTATAATGCTCAAGGTGTTGCCGAAATTGGCTACGGTGAACGTATCGCTCTTGATCCGCTCGGGAATGTGGTGGTCGGCTGCTCGGGCGGTCCCAATACGAATACCATCGATCTGATCACGCTGAAATACAGCACTGCAGGTGAATTACATTGGTTTACACGAACCGGGAGAGCCATCGGCCAAGACCTTCTATCAGACATGGCAGTTGCCGCCGACGGCTGGATTTGGATGACCGCAGCAAGCTTCAATGCCGGCACTAACTGGAACTGGCTGACAGTTCGGCTGAACCCGCTCGGTGATCCCACTTGGTCGGACTATTATATCGGGCCCGGGCCCATAGAATACGATACTGATATTCCGGCGGCAATCGTTGCAACTGATTCGACTCACGCCTGGGTGACCGGCCTGAAAACAACCGCAACCATGGGGTCTGAATTCCTGACCATTGCCTATCAACTCGATTGCTGTTACGGAATGACCGGCAATGTCGACGGCGACCCGGATGGATTGGTCGATATTTCCGACCTCTCGATCCTGATCGATCACCTGTTTTTCGGATTCGAGCCGCTTCCCTGTTTCGAGGAAGCAGACATCGACAATTCGGGGGCAATCGACATCAGCGACTTGAGCGCGATTATCGACCATATATTCTTCACAATGGACTTTCTGCCCGAGTGCCCGCGGTAGTAGGGTTGGGAGAATTCGATATTGTCAGACCGACTTGTGAAAGTTGTTCGGCAGGAGCCTCCCCCGGCTCCTGCCGAATCCATGTTGGTATGGCGCTATGTCAGATTCGGAGCTCGCCTGGCCTGGGCGAGAAACCTGACAGGCAGATCATTCTCGGTCCGTTCGAGAATGCCGTGAACCTCCGCCGAATGCCATCCAACGTACTATTGATCTGACCTCACAAATTTTGGCGAGGTGTCGAAGCAGAGCGCCCGACACCTCACGCGCTATGCCGTCTGCCAACGGGAGGGGGGCAGGCAGAGTGCGGCATGGCACGACTCATGGACCTTCCTATAGCCACAGATTTCTATCCAGCGTTCGATAGTGAATCGCCTCGGCGATATGTCCCATTTCGATTGACTCCGAGGCGGCCAGGTCGGCGATTGTCCGCGCCACTTTCAGAATGCGGTCATACGCCCTGGCCGAGAGCCCTTGCCGAGTTATCGCCAACGCCAGCAGTGAGTGTGATTTCTCGTCGATCTTGCAGAACCGCCGGATATCGCACGGCTCCATGTGGGCGTTGGCGAAGATGTTTGGCTCGCTCTGGAAGCGTCGAAGCTGAAGCTGACGGGCTGCGTTCACGCGCTTTCGGATCTCCGATGAGTTCTCCCCTTTCGCCTCGGAGGAAAGCTCCTTGAACTTCACCGATGGCACCGTGATATGAATATCGATCCGATCCAATAGCGGCCCGGAGACCCGCGACATGTAGCGCTGAATCTCACCGGACGAACAGTGGCATTCATGCTGCGGGTCGCCGTAGTAACCGCAGGGACAGGGGTTCATGGCGGCGACCAGCATGAACGACGCCGGATAGGTGAGCGCCGTGGAGGCGCGCGAAATGGTCACCTGCTTGTCCTCCATCGGCTGCCGGAGCATTTCCAGAATATCCTTCTTGAACTCCGGCATTTCATCGAGAAACAGCACGCCGTGGTGAGCCAGGGAAACCTCACCCGGTTTGGGGATCGTGCCGCCTCCCACCAATCCGGCGTACGACACGGTGTGATGCGGGGATCGGAACGGCCGCGTGGCGACCAGCGGTTCCTCGGGGCCAAGACGCCCGGCCACCGAATGGATTTTGGTGGTTTCGAGCGCTTCAGCAACACTCATGTCCGGCAGAATGGTCGGCATGCGCCGAGCGAGCATGGTCTTGCCCGAGCCGGGCGGGCCGATCATGATGATATTGTGCCCTCCGGCAGCGGCGATCTCAAGCGCCCTCTTGGCCGACTCCTGCCCTTTGACATCAGAAAAGTCGATGGGATATTTCCGCGCTTCGTTGAACACCGACGCGATGTCCACGTCGAACTGGCGGATGGTGGATTCATCTTCGAGAAAATGCACCGCCTGCTTGAGCGAATAAACCGGAAAGACCGGCACAGTGCCGGCCATGGCCGCCTCGCGGGCGTTCTCTTTCGGAACGATCATCCCTTTGATGCCGTTCCCCTCGTGTAAACTCATGGCCATGGGAAGAACGCCCGGCACCGGCTTAAGGCTGCCATCGAGCGAGAGTTCGCCGACCAGCACGAATTCATCGACTCGCTCACGAATTATTTGCCCGGTTGCGGCCAGTATCCCGACCGCGATCGGCAGGTCGAAAGCAGACCCCTCTTTTTTCACATCGGCGGGGGCCAGATTGATAGTGACGCGTTTGACCGGAAAGACGAAATCAGAGTTTTTTATGGCCGCTGTGACCCGTTCTTTTGATTCCCTGACCGCCCCCTCCGGCAAACCGACCGTGACAAAGGCCGGCATCTGTTGCTGGATATCTGCCTCTACCTCGACCGGGTAGGCATCCACACCGAGGGTCGCCGAAGAAATCACCTTGGCAAGCACAGACTGTAACCTCCTGACCGGCCGTAAGTTACGGCTCGGTCGGCCTTGTTGTCTCCCGTGACAGGTGACCTGCCATGCCAGTCATCCTGCCCCCGTGCCCATGCAGTCCCCGACCCCGGCTACAAGCAATATCGCAAGCGACACTGACAGAACCTGTCAGTTTGAATTCAACTTTTTTTGGATTTTTTGGTTTTTTTCATCGGCGCAGAAATTGACAAAATGGTCGGGAATTGGGAGTCAATCGGTCAGAGCCTGGTCAGATTAGCTGTCTTGAGGACTCCATTAAGGGATTGCGCGAAGCGGAGTTTTGGTCCGATGTGCTCGACAACGACAAAACGGCCATTGAGGTTGCGCTTGAGATCGCAGACTTCCCCAGTAATTCCGTGGGAAGAGTCGGCAAGCACCAAGGCATCGGTAAGCTGGTAGGTTCCATAGCTGTCAAAATAAGGTCTGGGCACTGAATCGGGAATAGAATCGGGCCGCTTATAAGAATAGGTGTTCGACGTGAAGACCCACCGGACGTACTGCGAATCGATCAGTTGAGTGCCGGGCGCCCACGAGTCATATGTCAGCCACCCGACGTATTCTCCTTCAACCGAATCATCGACCGGCGGTACCAGCCAGTCATCCTGACACGAGATTGCCATCAGTACGACAACTGCTACCATGAACGGAATCAGACATTTTCTCGCCATTGACAACCTCCCAGGGCAAAACCGAATCTGATGAACAATGTCGACAAGAAAGACGTTGATGGGCGGGTCGATGTGCAGTATTGAACCCTGAAGAAGAAGAAAACCCCCGGCCTTACGGCCAGGGGCTGAAGCGGCAAGACCGCTATATCTTATGTAATCGGACTGTCTTGATCACCCCACTGCTGCCCTGGGAAAATGTCACGTCGGTCTCAGTGTGCAAGATGACCACAAACCGTCCCTTCAGGTTTCGCTTTTCGTCGCATATCATAGGGCCGGGGGTCCAGTTATCGTTCTGTTCCAGAACAAGACCGTCACTTAACAGATACAAACCATACGAGTCGCAGTAGACACGGGCTACCGATTCCGGAATCGAATCGGGGCGCCGGAAGGTGAACGTATCAGCCTTGAAAATCCAGACGCAGGGCTGAGAATCCACGTACTTGCCCGTGGCTCCTGCGGAATCGAATATCAGCCAACCGTCGTAGGTACCCTCAACCGACTCTTCCGATTTCACCACGATATCATCGCGGCAGGCGATCATGATCCCTACCCCAAGCAGTACCAAGCCCAGAAAGACGAATTTTCTCATACGCTCAAAGCTCCCAACAGTCATTCCAACTACAGTGGCGCGAATATAACCCTTTGCCGACCGCCTGCACAACAGAAAAATGCGGCCGGTCACTCGGATGACGGACCATGGAGCCGGAATGTGCATAAGTATCTGCTGGGGCATCGCAAGTGTGTGGCGGGCGTCTCTGCCAGACAGAAACCCACCCGCAAGCGGGTGGGCCACCCTGCTGGCGTTTGGTTCTCGGCTTCGCTCGAACCGACGCAAAAGGGCTCGAGCCGACGGGGGACGGCCTTGGAGGGTTCCTCGCGTCGACCGCAGCCCCATCGTCGCGTCGAGCGCAGTCGAGACGTGACAAGGCTGTGAGTATGCCGGCAATCGCTGTACTGTATTGTCCACCAGCAGCTTACGTATGGTCGCATGCGGGACCGGGTTCAAATGTACTTGTACCGCAATCAGTAACTCTGTAGGTTGATCCGACTTTCGCCCGGAGAGTCGAAGTCACATTCTTCAATCAGGAGGTGTGGCGCTTGACTTTCGGAAAGTAGTTGCGTACAATTTAGTGAAGTTTACCGGTGACAGGACGGCTCGGGACGCCCCCTCTATCCCGAGTCGAGGTTGCTGGTAAACTTCTTTTTTTGAGTTTTGGTGTAGAAAGCCGTCAGGCAGAGACGCCTGACGGCACCGAGAAACAGTACGAACAAAGTGGTGTCGGGCGTCTCGGCCCGACACCCCGTAGTTGTCTGACATGTGAGGAAGCTATATATTGACGTATGCCGAGGCGGGGAAGGACGCAACTCACTGACCAACGTGTTTTCTTTGCGACTATAACTACCAGAGAATTTGAACACCTATTCAAAACACGTGAACAGTTGACCGCCCTGCAGACGATTTTGGCTGAGGTTGTGAACAAGCATCAGGCTCGCCTCTATGGATTCGTCCTCATGCCCAATCACCTACATTTACTGATTGGCGTTTCAGGAGGCGGTCCAGGCCTTTCGCGGCTTATGCGTGACCTGAAGTCCCTATCGTGGCGGAGGTTGTTCCCAAGGCGGCCCGGTATTTGGATGGCCCGATTCGATGATGTGGCGATCTACACAGACCACCAGTTCCGGACCAAACTGAATTACGTTCACAACAATCCGGTCAAGGCAGGATTAGTCACTTCGCCGGAGCTGTACCCGTTCAGCTCTGCTCGCGCATGGTACCTTAGAGAAGATGACGGTTTGACTGATACTACGCTGGGGCTTCCCATTGATGAGCCGTCAGGCAGAGACGCCTGACGGCACCGAGAATTGCATCGTTGGGGTTTTGACCTACAAACTTCCCTTCGATGAGCCGTCAGGCAGAGACGCCTGACGGCACCGAGAAAAGGTAACACAAAAAAAGGCGCCCCGTGGGGGACGCCTTTCGCTTCCATTGTGGAAATGCTTAGCTGTTCACGTCGTTGGTCGTATTGGTCAAAGCACCGGTCTCAATGATTTGCCAAACGTCCGCGGTAGCGTCGTCGTCTAGTCCCGGAGCAGCCCAAGTAGCTATACACGTGAAGTTGGTGGCGTTAGCCACACTCATGTTGTAGCTGTAGTTGGCGCTGGCCTGGATTTCCACGCCGATCTGCGGGAACTGCTGGCCGCCGACAGCGGTGGCACCAGCATCACCATAGGTCGGGTTGGCCTGGCGATAGGCGTGCTGCATGGTGTAGATCTGCTTCAGAATCTGCTTGGCCTCGCTCTGCTTGGCCTTCGAAGACGCCTGCATGAAACGCGGTATAGCCAGAGCCGCCAAGATACCAATGATGACCACCACGATCATCAACTCGATAAGGGTGAAACCCTTGCGATTGTGGAACCGTGAGAACATAGTGCCTCCGTGAGTTAATCGGTTAGTTTTCAGGTTTGCCGATTTCATACGCGGTGGGACATGGCAAAGGGCGTGCCCTGACGATTCGCGGAATTTGCACAGCCGATTCGTTACCTAATGCGTTGCGTGCCAAGAGCGAGAAAGGAGTTCCCGGTGGTGAAATGCTCGAAAAGAGTATGGGGAATCTCCCCCGGTCAGAATTTGCCGAGGCGTTTTGCGAGCGAATCTTGCGAAATGCAAGGGTTTTGAGGTTGGTGGCCCACCTGCTTGCAGGTGGGATCCAGGAGAGTGTGGACTCATCGCATAAGTGACGGGGATGCAATAATCCCACCCGCAAGCGGGTGGGGCACCGAGCGAAGAAACCCCCTCACCTGTCTCTCCGCGACATCCTCTCCCAGAGGGAGAGGAATACAGTCCGTGTTCGGTTCTCGTCTTCGCTCGAACCGACGACAAGAGGTCGTTCTTCGACACGTAGCCGCTTCGTCGCGTCGAGCGTAGTCGAGACGCGGTTCTGTGGCTTTTCGGTTCTCGACTGCGCTCGAACCGACGACAAGAGGTCGTTCTTCGACACGTAGCCGCTTCGTCGCGTCGAGCGTAGTCGAGACGCGAATCAGATTGTGGTGTCGGGCGTCCCCGCCCGACATCTCGTAGAATTAGAGAGCCGTCAGGCGGGGACGCCTGACGGCACGGTATAACGAACTCTCCGTCTTTCTAAGATGATGTGTCGATAATAGTCCTTCTCCCCTCTGGGGAGAAGGTGCCCGGAGGCGCTGTCCCGAGCGAAGCCGAGGGGGCGGATGAGGGGCCGGGAGACGCCGAGCCGCAGATCCGCACAAAAGACAACGGGCGCTGCAAGGCGCCCGCCACAAGAATCAATCTCGCAGGACAATTGTTACAGGATAACGTCGTTCACCGGATTCGTGAGCGCGCCGGTCTGGTCGATCTGCCACTGGTCCGCCGACGGGTCATCGTCGAGACCCGGATTGGCGATCGTAGCAACGGCTGTAAACTGGTTCGCGTTGGCGACTGTGATCTGGTAGGTGTATTTAGCGGTTACCGGTATTTCAATCCCAAGCGTCGGGAACCACTGACCGGCAAGAGCCGTGACGCCGGCATCGGCATAGGTGGCGGTTTCCTGCCGCTGCGCGTGCTGCATGGTATAGACGAGCTTCAGAATCCCCTGGGGCTCCGCCTGCTTGGCCTTGGTGCTGGCCTGCTTGAACCGCGGAATCGCCAGCGCCGCCAGGATACCGATGATGACCACAACGATCATCAACTCAATCAGCGTAAAGCCCCGATTGCTGTGACATCTCCGCAACATATTCAAACCTCGCTTTCTGCGCATCCCGATCTTCATGAAGCCCCAAAAGGGCAATTCGCGTTCCATGCCATTGCGCAACAAATGATCAATCTTCCTTCGGCTTGGCCGAATTTTTCGGCGAGCCGTCCTTCAGCTTGTACCGTTCAATCTTTCGGTACAGAGTCGAGGTATCGATTCCCAGTATCCGCGCCGCTTCGGCCTTCTTCCCCTCGGTTTGTTCCATGACATATTGGATGTACGCTTTCTCAATCGATTCCAGCGTGGGATTGGCAGGAGCAGCTTCTTTCACCAATGACATTTGCTCGGTCTGGCTCAGTTTCTCCGGAAAATCGGCAACATCGAGTGAGTCCGAGCGATTCAACAGCACGGCCCGCTCAATCGTGTTCTCCAGTTCCCGGACATTCCCCGGCCATAGGTAACCGGTCAACAGCGCCATGGCGCGCTCGGATACTTTCTTCGAGCCGGTATTCACCCGAGAACAGAAGCGGGAGACAAAGTAATCGACCAACAGCGGGATGTCGTCTTTGCGTTCACGAAGCGGCGGTATCAGAATCGGGATGACATTCAAGCGATAGAACAGATCCGCCCGGAACCGCGCAGCTTTGACATCCTCTTCCAGATCGGCATTGGTAGCAGCGATTAACCTGACATCAACTTCCACCGGCTTGGTGTCGCCGACCGGAGTGATTTTCTTGTCTTCGAGGACGCGCAGAAGCTTGACCTGAATTGCGAGCGATGTATTACCGACTTCATCGAGGAAGAATGTCCCGCCGTTGGCGACCGAGAACAACCCCTCTTTGTCTTTGATAGCTCCGGTGAACGACCCTTTCTTGTGACCGAACAGCTCGGACTCGAGAAGCGTCTCCGGGAGGGCAGCGCAGTTGATAGTGACAAACGGTCCGCCACAGCGCGGTGAATGATGGTGAATGGCGCGGGCAATCAAATCTTTGCCTGTGCCGGATTCCCCGCGGATCATGACGGTCGAGTCTGAACCGGCTACCCGCTTCGCCAGTTTCTTCATCCGCACGACTATTTCGGAATTACCGATGAACTTGTCGAACGAGTTGTCCCCCTGGAGCTGTTTCTTGAGTGTGGAATTCTCGTCGAGCAGCTTCTTGCGATTGATCGCCTTCTCGATCACCAGCTTGATTTCGTCTACCTTGAACGGCTTGGTGATGTAATCCGCCGCGCCTTGTTTCATAGCTTCGATGGCCGTATCCACCGAGGCGTAGGCGGTCATGACAATCAATTCCTGCTCTTTCTTGAACGATTTGACCGCCTTAAGCACCTCGATACCGTCCATCTGCGGCATATTGAGGTCGGCAATGACCAACTCGTAATTGTTGTCTTTCAGAAGTGACACCCCCTCCTTGCCGGACGTGGTGGTGTCCACGGTGTACCCCTGCTTGGCCAGCATGATCTCCATGAAATTGCACATGGAGTCTTCGTCATCGATAACCAGTATCCGTGACGGCATCGGCGCTCCTCGCATCAGCCCCAGTTGTTGACAGACTTCTATAGAGTCGATTTTCGGCAGACGAGCTGACGCCGTGAAGTCGCAGGGCTGATTCTGCGCATTCTTAGTACACGGAATTGACCAGATTTCGTCTGTACCCTATATTTTGCCACCGTTGAACTCATCGTGGGTGATTGCTGTTACGGATACAGGGCTATACAGCAGGTCGACTATACGAGGCGAATGAACAAGGACAGACTATCCCATCGGGAACGAATCCAATCGATTCTGGCCGGCGAGAAACCGGACCGGTTCGCAGCCTCGTTCTGGCGGCACTTTTTCCATATGGAGGGAACTGCTGAGGGGACGATCGAAGCCATGCTGGCGTTTCAGAAACGGTTCGACTGGGATTTCATGAAGATCAACCCCCGGGCGGATTACCATATCGAGGACTGGGGATTCAAGCAGGAATATTCACGCAGCGAGTTTGAGAAGCACCGGAAGTTGGCGTATCCGATCAACACGATCGAGGACTGGAAGAAGATCGGTCCCCTGCCAACAACTTCGCCGGTGCTGGCGGAGCACCTGAAGATAGTATCGGAGCTCCGCCGCAGGAGTGGGCCGGATCTGCCGATATTCATGACTGTATTCACGCCGTTGGCGATTGTGGGGAGGATGGTCCCCGACAACAACATGCTGGTCGAACATATTCGAACGGACCCGGGCTTGATACTAAGTGCTTTGGAGGCTATCACGGTGACATTCGAACGATTCGCAGTCGAAGTACGCAACGCCGGGGCCGACGGGTTATTCTACGCGACTACCCACTGGGCGTCATCGGATCTACTGACCTGGCAGGAGTACCAGAAATTCGGCGTGCCGTATGATCTACGAGTCGTTCGAGCTGCCGGCGATGATGCCATGAACTTATTTCATGTCTGTGCCCCCAACAACTATCTGCGCCAATTGTCGGCCATAGACTACTCGGCGTCGATGTACAACTGGGACGCGGCAGACCCGACCAACATGCCGCTCGATAAAGCGGTGCATGCATATCCCGGCAAGGTGCTGGTAGGTGGCGTTGACCACCAGGGCTGGTTGCTCAGAAGCGACGCCGCGGAGATGCCGC
Organism: Candidatus Zixiibacteriota bacterium; assembly: GCA_040753875.1. Classification (NCBI taxonomy): domain Bacteria; kingdom Pseudomonadati; phylum Candidatus Zixiibacteriota; species Candidatus Zixiibacteriota bacterium. Next base: position 83,493 of record JBFMDV010000020.1, read on the forward strand.
ACTTTGTCGTTGAGATTAAGAAGAAATTCGATCCGAGCCGGGTTATTATTGGCCCCGGATGCGCCATTGCCCCGGAGACACCGATGGAGAATCTTCAAGCCATAAGGGACAGCTTATGATGGACAACGCGCGACGCCAACTGGTGGACAACATTCGTATCGCCATCGCCGAACATGCCAATGAGACAGACATCCTCAAAGCGGCTGCCGAGTTGATCAACGAGTTTTCCGAGGATTTCCACTGGACCGGCTTCTATCTGATGAAAGGAAACCGGCTGGAGGTGGGGCCGTATATCGGACCGGAGACACCACACAAGGTGATCGAGCTGAGTAAGGGAATCTGCGGGGCTGCGGCCAAGGAGAAGCGGACGATCATCGTGGACGATGTCAAAAGCGACCCCCGGTTTCTGGCCTGCTCGCTGACTACCCGTTCCGAGATCGTGGTGCCGCTTCTGGATGGAGACAGGGTGTTGGGTGAAATCGATATCGACTCCAACCATCCCTCGAATTTCACCGCCCAGGACCGGGTTATGCTCGAAGCAATAGCTAACGAGATTGTCAGTCGGTTGAAGCAGGTTTGACACGAGAACGCATGAGCATTTTTGCTTGCGCGATTCCTGACGGTGCTGCATCGTGGAGGAACCGCGACACATAGGAGGTAACAATCATGTTTTGGGGCATTCTTCTGCTTTTGCTTGGCGTACTGATGCTGTTGAGCGAACTGGATATCATCCAGGGGCGATTCTGGAATTTCTTCTGGCCCGCCCTTATCATTGCCATTGGGGTATCGGTCATTGCCAAGCATACCAAAAAACCATCCGCGCCATGACGGCGTCGTTCTATTTTGACCCTGACGGCACCGGCAGCGGCGTATTTCTTGGACCGCTGGAAGCACGCCTCATGGAGCTGGTGTGGGACAAGGGAGCACTGACAGTGAAGCAGGCGCTCTATCTGATGGGGAAAGATGCCAACATCGCGTACTCCACTATCATGACAGTCTTGACGCGATTGGCCGAGAAGCAGATTCTGAAACGATCCAAAGAGGGGAAAAATTTCGTCTACGAGCCGACAATCTCGCGCGAGGATTTCATCAAATCGAGAGTTAATCAGATTGAGGCGTGCCTGTCGCGCAATTTCGGAAGACAGACGCGCAAATCTTAACGGCGGGTTTTGGAAATCTCCTGAAGCTCTATCAGCACGCCGCCAATTGATGACGGGTGCACAAACGCGATCTTCGCCCCCTGAGCGCCAAGGCGCGGGCTCTCATCGATAAGTTTAACACCGGCTGATCTCAACTCCGCCAGCCGACGCTCAATATTCTCGACACAGATACAGACGTGGTGGAGACCCTCACCATGTTTGGCAATGAAACGCGCTATGGGGCTGTCCGGTGAGGTCGCCGCCACGAGTTCGATGCGACCACCGAAAGCACTGGGACGGTCGAAAATGGCCACGCGGACCTTCTGATCGGGGACATCCTCGATGTGCGGATCGCGTATCCCAGTCAAAAGTGCGTACGTAGGGATGCTTCGCTCAAGATCGGAAACGGCGATCCCGATATGCGAGACCAGCGAATCGGAGTGCTTATCCGTTACCGGATTCATGTTCTTCCGCTTCGGCCGCCGAATCTGCCTGCCGTCGTATCTGATCGTACTCGCGCTGAATTTCGATGGTGCCGACCGATGGACGGATCCACCGGCCCCGATGAAAGTACAACATGTACTTGTCGTAGTCTTTTGAGATCTTGCCCGATGGTCCCTTGAAGGTCACTTCCACCTTGACCAAGCATGAGTCACGGTTGTAGAACGTGTAATCCTGGGCCGTGATCGCCTCAACTGTATCGGCTTCGGCGTATTCGATCTGCCGGAAGGTCAGGTAGTCATCGAAATTGTACTTGGCCTGCAGGTACTCGAATTCGTTGTCGTATAGCACTGCCTTGTCGCCGTAGTGCCAGCGGGTAATCGCCTCGGTCAGCGCTTCCTGAATCAGTGTACGGTCGTCACCAGACGCTGTTGGAGTCGAGGTCCCCCCAGAGGAATTGTCTCCCTTGTCGCTGCATCCGATCAACGAAATAAGAATTGCTGCCAGAACGAAAATCGGCAGACGACTACCGGTTATCATGGTATTCACCCCAGATGTGACGAAAGACATCGGAAATCTCACCCACTGTTGCATAACACTCCACGGCTTCTATGACGGCCGGCACAACATTGTCGCTGCCCTTGGCCGTTTGTTCCAACTTTCCAAGACTTGCCTGCACCCGTGCGTTGTCGCGATGGGATTTCAACTGTTTCAAGTTGGCAATCTGGCGTTTTTCGAGTTCAGGGTCAAGCTTCAATACAGTGGGAATTTCAGCACTGTCGGTGCGAAAACGATTCACACCAACCTGTATTGTGTCACCGCTTTCAATCCGCTTCTGATACTCGTAGGCAGAACGAGCCAGTTCATCCTTGAAGTAACCCGATTCGACGCAACTTACTGAACCACCCAGTTCGCGAATTCGGTCCATAATAGCCACGACCTTTGCTTCAATCTCGTCAGTTAGGTATTCGACGTAATACGAGCCACCCAGTGGGTCCGCGCTGTTCGCGGAACCGGATTCGTACGCCAGAATCTGTTGGGTGCGAAGCGCTATCTCGGCCGATTTTTCAGTCGGTAGTGCCAACGCCTCATCGAACGAATTGGTGTGGAGCGACTGGGTGCCGCCGAGCACGGCTGCCAGTGCTTGTATGGTCGTGCGGACGATATTGTTCTCCGGTTGCTGGGCCGTGAGGGTCGAGCCGCCGGTCTGCGCGTGAAAGCGAAGCAGCATAGAGCGTTCGTCCTTGGCGCCAAATTTCTCGCCGACAATCCTCGCCCAAAGCCTCCGGGCAGCGCGGAACTTCGCAACCTCTTCAAACAAATCGTTGTGCGCAGCAAAGAAAAACGACAGGCGCGGCGCAAAACTATCAACCTCCAAGCCGGCTTTCAATGCCGCCTCGACATACGCAACGCCGTTCGAGAGAGTGAATGCCACCTCCTGCGCAGCCGTCGCCCCTGCCTCGCGGATATGATACCCTGAAATAGAGATAGTGTTGTACTTTGGCAACTGCTCGTTGCCATACGAGAAGATATCGGTGATGATCCTCATTGATGGCCCCGGCGGCAGGATATAGGTCCCGCGAGCGATGAACTCCTTGAGAATGTCGTTCTGGACCGTTCCGGAAAGCTGGGCCGGGGCAACGCCTTGTTTTTTCCCGACGGCGATGTACATGGCCAACAGAATGACGGCGGTCGCGTTGATTGTCATGGAGGTTGAGACTTTATCGAGCGGGATTCCTTCGAACAGCCGCTCCATGTCTGCCAGCGAATCGATCGCTACACCGGTCCGACCGACTTCTCCTCTCGCCATTCGGTGATCCGAATCGTAACCGATCTGCGTGGCCAGGTCGAAAGCCACTGAAAGGCCGGTCTGGCCTCGCTCAAGCAAGTACTTGAACCGCTTGTTTGTTTCTTCCGCCGTGCCGAACCCAGCGTACTGGCGCATAGTCCAGAGGCGGCCGCGATACATATCGGCATAGACGCCGCGTGTAAACGGATAGCTGCCGGGCTGCCCAATCGTGCTCGGTTCAGCGTGGTGGTCGTTCGGACCAACTACTACCGGAATTTCAACGCCCGAGGAGGTTTTTTTCGGAGGCGTGGTCATGTCTCGAACTCCAACAGAGCGTCCCCCCTTTCCACCGATTTCCCTTTGGCGACGTGCACGACTTTCACGATCCCTTCGCCCCGAGCCTTGATGATGTTCTCCATCTTCATGGCTTCGATTACAACCAGCGCCTGCCCCTTGACAACAGTCTGTCCCGGCTGAACTTTCACCTCGACCACCATGCCCGGCATCGGGGCCCTCAGGACTGTTTCTACCGCCGGACCGTGAGAGATACCGGCCGCCTTGCGCATTTGCGCCAGATGGTAATCCTCGATCTCTGTCTGAATCTCCATACCGCCCATGAAGACGGACTTCAATCCGTTGATGCCCGCAGAGTGAACATCGACTTCGAGTGATTCATTATCGATAAGGAGCAGGGAACGGTTGTCACCGAGTCCGAACCGACGGATCTCGACCTGCCTGCCGTTGACGGTGGCAAAGTAATGCTCGGAACGATATTCGAGCGTAATATCATAGTCGCGGCCATCGATCGTAACCTGATAGCGCGACATTAGCGACTCCCCCCGAACCAGCGAACTGAACCGGCTCGATGGCGACGAATCCAATTGGAGGTCGGCGACGGCGTCATAGTGTTGTTGACATCTACCTTGCGTTCCCGCACGAATCGATCCAGAGCAACCGCCAGCGCCGCCCGTTCCCGCAGATTGTCGTCAAGTCGACGGTACACATTGTCCGGGTATTCATCTTCGAGTAACCGCGTCGACAATTCTCCATCCAAAAACTTCCGATTATCCATAATGACGCGATGGAACGCGATCGTGGTTTCAACGCCGGACACACGGTATTCCTCAAGCGCCCGTTTCATCCGTCCTATCGCCTCCGGGCGATTTTGCCCCCAGACCACCAGTTTGGCGATCATGGGGTCATAGTAAACTGGCACTTCCGCCCCTGCTATAACACCCGAATCCACTCGCACGCCAGGACCGGCTGGTATTACGTAGCTCTTAAGCGTACCTGTTGACGGCATAAAGCCGTTGTCCGGGTCTTCGGCGTAGATACGGCATTCGAGAGCATGGCCGCGCAGAACAACGTCGTCCTGCTTGATCCTGAGCGGTTCCCCCTGTGCGATGGCGATTTGTTCTTTTACCAGATCAAGTCCGGTCACCATCTCGGTAACGGGATGCTCGACTTGAAGACGCGTATTGACCTCGAGAAAATAGAAATTGCGGTTTTCATCCACCAGAAATTCAACCGTTCCAGCGCTTACATACCCACTGGCGCGTGCCAATTCGAGCGCCGCTTTGCCCATTTTGGCGCGGAGTTCCTGCGTCATAATCGGAGACGGAGATTCTTCGATGACCTTTTGATGCCGTCGTTGGATAGAGCACTCGCGTTCTCCAAGATGCACGCAGTTGCCGTGCTGGTCGCTGAGAATCTGGAACTCCACATGCCGGGGACGAGCGAGATACTTCTCGACATACACGCGGGCGTCACCGAACGCCGAGCGGGCTTCGTTGGCTGCCGAGCGAAGCGATTCCTCGAACAACTCTTCCGAATGCACAATGCGCATTCCTTTGCCGCCACCACCGGCAGCTGCTTTGATAAGCACCGGGAAGCCGATCCGGCGTGCCGCCTCGAGTCCCTTGCTCAGATCGCTCAACTCCATGTCGACTCCGGGCACCACCGGTAATCCGGCCTTGAGCGCCGCCTTACGTGCGGCCAGCTTGTCGCCAAGGAGCGCAATCGTGTTGGCGTTTGGTCCGATGAAAATTATTCCTTCATCAACACATCGCTTCGCGAATGCCGCATTCTCGGAGAGGAAACCGTAACCCGGATGGATGGCCTCGGCGCCGCTCCGTTTGGCGGCTTCGATAATCTTGTCGTGTACGAGATAGCTCTGCGACGAAGGACACGGACCGATGTAGTACGCCTCATCGGCCATGCGAACATGGAACGCCGTGGTGTCGCAGTCCGAGTAGACAGCTACTGATTTGATGCCGAGGTCACGGCAGGCGCGGATGACCCGAACCGCGATTTCTCCCCGGTTGGCGATGAGGATCTTGCAGATGGGGGTGGTTGACATTACTCTCCCCTTGATCCACCATCCGGCTCTGCGCCGCGTCTCGCGAGTTGTGCGAGCAACATAGTCACCACTCCCTGGGGATTCTGTTGAAGTTCATCGTTCCAAACGCGCACAACTTCAATTCCATGACCAGCCAGCGTGCTCGTTCGGGACTTGTCGTAGTCGGGTTGGCCGTTTTTCGTGTGACCGCTGCCATCCAACTCAATTGCCAATCGCGCCTTTGAGCAGTAGAAATCCAGAACAAATGATCCCGCCGGATATTGTCGCCTGAACTTGTAGCCGCTGAGACGACGGTCCCGGAGCTGCCGCCACAGAGCCGACTCGGCTGGAGTTTGATGTCTACGGAGTGATCGGGCTCGCTTAGTCAGATGGAGATTGCGTATTGATTTGCTCCGCACCCTCATCCGGTCCTTCGGACCACCTTCTCCCTGAAAGGGAGAAGGGAAATTCGACGTATCAGCTTTGGCGTCTTCTGCTTGCTCAGCAGTTATCCCGGATCCCTGCTCGATCTCCCCCTTCTCCCCTCTGGGGAGAAGGTGCCCGAAGGGCGGCTGAGGGGACTCTTCATTCGTAAACATCTGGCCTTACCCAATACTATCACAGCGGTATGTTCCCGTGCTTTCTCGGCGGGTTTGAGTCTTTCTTCGTCTCGAGCATCTGGAACGCCCGGATCAAACGAGGACGTGTGGTCTTCGGCTCGATAATGTCATCCACATACCCACGAGCGGCCGCTATGAACGGATTGGCGAACTTCTCGCGATACTCTTCCTCTTTCCGTTTCAACTCCAACTCCGGATTCGATGACGTCATAATCTCTTTCTTGAAGATGATCTCCACCGCTCCCTTGGGTCCCATCACCGCGACCTCTGCGGTCGGCCAGGCGTAGTTCATGTCGCCGCGCACATGCTTGGAGTTCATAACGTCGTAGGCGCCGCCATACGCTTTGCGCGTGATAATCGTGACCTTCGGAACAGTCGCCTCACAATAAGCATAGAGTAGTTTGGCACCATGCCGGATAATGCCGCCATGCTCCTGGTCGGTGCCGGGCATGAAGCCGGGAACGTCTTCGAATGTCAGAAGCGGGATATTGAACGCATCGCAGAACCGGATGAACCGCGCCCCTTTCACCGACGAGTTGATATCCAGCACGCCCGCCATCACCGCCGGCTGATTGGCAATGATGCCGATGGAACGTCCCGCCAGACGCGCAAACCCGACTACGATATTCGCCGCATATTCCTCGTGTACTTCAAAGAATGATCCCTCATCCACCACCCGCGTGATGACATCCTTGATATCGTACGGCTGGTTTGGGTTCTCTGGTATCAGATGATTGAGTGATTCATCTTCGCGATCCGCGGGATCGGAACTGGCCACAAACGGCGGGTCCTCGCAGTTGTTCTGCGGAATGTATTCGAACAGACGCTTGAGCTTGGTAATAGCATCTGCTTCGTTGTCGCAGGCGAAATGCGCCACGCCGGATTTCGATGCGTGTACGAGAGCTCCACCCAATTCCTCTGATGTCACCTGCTCGTGCGTGACAGTCTTGACCACGTTTGGTCCGGTGACAAACATGTATGATGTCCCCTTGGTCATCAGAACAAAATCAGTGATGGCCGGACTATAGACTGCCCCGCCGGCGCACGGACCAAGGATAACCGAAATCTGGGGGATAACGCCAGAGGCCAGTGTGTTCAGAAGAAATATGTCCGCATACCCGCCAAGCGACACGACCCCCTCTTGAATACGCGCCCCACCGGAATCATTAAGACCGATTACGGGAGCGCCGACTTTCATAGCTTTCTCCATAATCTTGCAGACTTTTTCGGCATGAGCTTCGGAGAGCGAGCCGCCGAACACCGTGAAGTCCTGCGAGAAAATGAAAACTGTTCTTCCGTTGATTTTGCCGCAACCGGTGATCACACCGTCGCCGAGCACTTTTTGTTCAGCCAGCCCGAAATCGGTGGAGCGGTGCGTGACGAACATATCGAATTCTTCGAATGAATTGTCGTCGACCAGCAGCTCGATTCGCTCGCGGGCGGTCAGCTTTCCCTTCTGGTGCTGGGCGTCGATACGGTCCTGCCCACCCCCTAATTGCGCCTGCGAGCGCATCGCCTCAAGATGATTCAGCTTCTTCTCTAAAGACACAGGCCCCTCTTATGCTTTGGTGGATACGGTGGCCTCGGTCACCGGTTCGGCGACAATTTTGCCGTCGACCTCTTTGATTCGCGCAAACGGTATGGTGGTATCGTGGTCAAACGCGAGGATGACATCCTGGTTGAGAATACGCGACTGCGAACGACGCTTGAACTCCATACTGGTAAGCGGATAAACATCAGTGGCCGGCACAAATGGCACGCGCATATGGTGAATGGTCGGGTAAATGTCGGCATAGTAGTACACGCGTGAACCGGCCGACTCCATCTCGATTACGAACTGCCCCTCGGAATGACCGCCGGAATGGACTGCATTGATACCGGGAAACAGCTCGGTGCTGCCGTCGATGAATTGAATCTTCCCCGCTTCGTTCAAGGGATGAAGTCGCGCCGGAACATATACGGCACCAGTACGTTCGTCCGGTTTGACAAACACGTCCCATTCTTTCTTGGCGATGATATAGGTCGCATTTGGATAGCGTGCAACGTATTGCCCGTCCACGAATTTCACCGCACCTCCGCAATGGTCGGTGTGAAGATGCGTGAGAATTACGTAATCGATATCGGTCGGCTTCAGGCCAAGCGAGGCCAGACCGGTATCGATTGCGGAGACACCATCGGTACCGTAGATCTTCTTCTCGCGGTCGGAAAGCGTATCCCCGAGACCAATGTCGAAAATCATGTTCTTGTCGTGCGCAGTCAGCACGAACAGATTGGTCACCATCGGAATGAGGTTGTTGGCATCGGCCGGAATCAGTCGCTGCCACATGCTTTTGGGTATGACCCCGAACATGGTACCCCCGTCGAGCCGGAACGGCTGCTCGACGAAGGTACGTATTTCAAACGAACCGAATTTCATCGGGCTCCGAGCACCTGACCGGCGATCACCAACCGCTGAACTTCCGAGGTTCCCTCGTATATCTCCAGCACCCGCTGGTCGCGGTACAGTTTTTCGATTACGGAAAATTCGCCAATGTACCCGTAGCCGCCCCATATCTGCATGGCGCGGTCGACGCAGAATCGTGCAACCTCCGAGGCATACAGCTTGGCGTGCGAGGCCTCGAGCGTAAACTTCTCGCCACGGTCCTGCATCATGGCCGCCTTGTAGGTGAGACAACGAGCCGCCTCGACCCGGGTGGACATATCGGCAATCATCCACTGGATCGCCTGGAGTTTGGCAATTGGGGCACCGAACGCCTGACGTGCCTTGGCGCGTGAGACTGCCTCATCAAGGGCGCGCTGCGCAATCCCAACCCCCTGCGCCGCCACGCCGATCCGGGCGCCGTCGAGAGTTCCCATGGCGTAACGGAACCCTTTGCCGACCTCGCCGAGGAGATTTGCTTTCGGCACTTTGACATCTTTGATCATGATGCCGCCCGTGGTCGCCGCGCGCATCCCCATCTTGTGTTTCAGGGTCCGCGCATTCCAGCCGGGCTGCTTGACATTATCCACGATAATAGCCGACATCTTGGGCTGTCCTTCGATCCGGCAGAACAGCACAGCCAGGTCGGCCACGTCGCCGTGCATGATGAATATCTTCTCGCCGTTGATGACATAGCTGTCGCCGTTCTCGACCGCGACGGTTTTCTGGTTGGCCGCATCCGACCCGGCATCCGGCTCGGTCAGCACGAACGCCGGCACCCGCTTGCCGGTGGCGCAGTCCGGCACGTATTTCTTTTTCATCTCGTCGCTGGCGAAATGAAGAATCGGGTAGGTGGCCAGCTCACCCACTGCGCAGAGCAGTCCGACTCCCGGATCGTGATAGCAGAGTTCCTCGACCAGCGTGATATACTCGAGATTGCTTTTCCCCTTCCCCCCTAAGTTGGTCGGCACGCAGTAGCCGATGAAACCTGCTTCACCTAACTTGCGATACAGGTCATGCGGGAACTTGCGCGGCTCCGGCATCCGGTCCAATTCCTCGGACACCGGGTAGATATACTTGTCGGCGAATGCTTTGACTTCGTCGCGCACCGCCTGTTGGCGCGGATCAATGTTATATCCCATAGCTACTCCCGAAACTCCTTCCACAAAAACAAAAGCTTCAATGCTTACATAATCTTCTCATTGGATTTCTTGGCGCTGATCTGCCGTTTGAGAAACTCGATCGCTTCCTCGGTCGGCGCGCCCGGTGTGAAAATCTTCGCGACTCCCATTTTCTCCAGCGCCTCCTTGTCGTCGTCAGGAATAATCCCGCCGCCGAACAGGAGCATGTCGGTCGCCCCCTTCTTTTTCATCTCATCGAGAATGGCGGGGAACAGCGTCATGTGCGCGCCGGACAGGATCGACACACCGATCGCGTCGGCATCTTCCTGAATAGCGGCGTCGACAATCATCTCCGGCGTCTGGCGAAGGCCGGTATAGATCACCTCGAATCCGGCATCGCGAAACGCCGATGCGATCACTTTGATACCGCGGTCATGGCCATCCAGCCCCGGTTTGGCTAAGAGAACTCTGATTTTTCGTTCCATGGTCAATCTATCTCAAAATGTCATCAATCTCTTGTTCTCTTGTCGTCGTCATTGCGAGGAGGATTCGCCGAAGGCGAACCGGACGAAGCAATCTCTCCTCACGACACCTGCATCGCCGAGACCGATTCCGAGTGCTCACCCCAGGCGGCCCGGAGCACATCACACATCTCCCCTACTGAGGCGTATGCCTTGGCCCCCTCCATGATCACCTCGAACGTGTTCCCTTTACCGCGAGCCACCTCGTCAAGCTTCTTGAGACAGACCTGTACTCTCCCGTTGTCCCGTTCACGCTTGATTTTCTTCAGAAACGCCACCTGATCCCGCTCGATCTGCGGGTCGATCTTGAGAATCGGGATTTCGACCTTCTCGTCATCCAGCACAAAATCGTTCACCCCCACGATCACCCGCTCTTTGTTTTCGAGCTCCTGCTGGTGGCGATACGCCGCCTTGGCAATCTCGCGCTGGAAATACCCCTCATCGATACAGGGCAGCACGCCGCCGCGCCGGTCGATCTCATCAAAGTATGCCTCGGCTTCCGCTTCCATCTTGTCAGTCAGTGCCTCAACAAAGTACGATCCGGCCAGCGGGTCAACCGTGTTCGCCACGCCGGTCTCATACGCAATGATCTGCTGCGTGCGAAGCGCGATCAGGGCCGCCTTCTCCGATGGCAGCGCCAAGGTTTCATCCATTGAATTGGTATGGAGCGACTGCGTGCCCCCCAGCACCCCGGAAAGCGCCTGTATTGCCACCCGCACGATATTGTTCTCCGGCTGCTGAGCGGTCAGGGATACACCGGCAGTCTGCGTGTGGAAACGCAGCATCCAGCTTCGCGGATTCTTCGCGCCGTATTTGTTTTTCATCCGCTTGGCATAGATGCGCCGCGCCGCGCGGTATTTGGCAATTTCCTCGAAGAAATCGGAGTGGGCATTGAAAAAGTACGACAGCCTCGGCGCAAAATCATCCACATTCTGCCCGGTCGCGATCGCCGATTCGATATAGCAGAACCCGTCGGCCAGCGTAAACGCCAGCTCCTGCACGGCGGTTGCGCCGGCTTCGCGGATATGATAGCCGGAGATTGAAATCGTGTTGTACTGCGGGACATGCTTGGTGCAATAATCCATCATGTCGGTAATCAGGCGGATCGATGGTCGCGGCGGGAAGATAAACTCCTTCTGTGCGATATACTCTTTCAGGATATCGTTCTGAAGTGTCCCCCGGACCTGATCGAATGACACCCCCTGCTTTTCAGCGACACACAGGTACATGGCCAACAGCATCGACGCCGGGGAATTGATTGTCATGGAGGTGGAGACTTTGGACAGATCGATATCGCCGAATATAATTTCCACATCAGCCAGCGTGTCCACCGCCACACCGCACTTGCCGACCTCGCCGAGCGAGCGGGGATGATCGGAATCATACCCCATTAGAGTAGGCAGGTCAAACGCGGTCGACAGTCCCGTCCCCCCCTGCGCCAGGATATACTTGAATCGCTCGTTGGTCTGTTTGGGGGTCCCCATGCCGGCGAACTGGCGCATGGTCCAGAGCTTGGTGCGGTAGAGCGTGTGATGGACACCGCGCGTGTACGGATACTCTCCAGGAAGCCCGATATTGTCCCAGTAATACTGGTCCGTATCGGCCCCCTTGATTGAGTTCGGCGCATAGAGGCCGTCAATGTCAACCCCGGAGACGGTGAAAAACCGGGGCATCGATTTCTTGTCGCGCGACTTGGCGGCCGTTTTATCCCAGATAGCCAGCCGCTGTTTGATGGTGTTCAGAAAGTTCTTGTCAAACATATGCATAGACTCCGTTTACCCGAAACTGAACAATAATGAATACGCGTTGCAAACGCAAGCCGTGTTGGGCTTCTTCATCCAACCAGATCGTACAGTTATCATGGGCGCACTCTAAGGCACAGGCAGGCCCAGGAGAAGCCGCTGCCACATATTAAGATTGTCCGGAAAGCAACCGCGGCCTATACTGTGCATCGCATGGGACGATTCCGGGACACGATCACCGCCTGGCTGGACTATTACTTCGGTCCCATTCTGGTCACCCTTGGCTGCCTGGCGCTTTCACTCTATCTGCATCTTAGTCAGTGTCGGGCGTACATCACGGCGACCGATGAACGCTGGAATAATATCCTCAATCTTCACAAGGTTTTCTACCCGTTTTCGATTCGGTACCTGACCACCTATCCAATACTCTGGGCGAATGACCTGTTCGGACTGCCGTACCGGACCGGGTTCTTCCTCATGCAATATCTCCTGGCGTTGGCGTTAGGGCTGGCGCTGTATCGGTTCCTGATTAAACTGGAGTTTTCAAAGTTCTGGTCGAATCTCGGCGTGGCGATCTGCTTGCTGTCATTTCCGGTGTTGCTGGCACATTCCGAACCGGTGTTCACGTACGATGATTTCTGGTTGTACCTCTTCCTCACGCTCTGTATGACGGCGGTTATCGATTCCCGATTTCGCGACGCCGCAGTCTGGTTCGCACTCGGCTGCTTTGCCCGCGAACAGATGCTGATGTATGCACCGGCCTACGCACTCGGACTCTAGCTCTTCCGACAGGAGCGAACAATACGCCAATTGCTGACACCGTTCCTGACACCAATAGCCGTATACGGTCTCTTCCTGTCGATAGTCTGGCAAACCCCGCACCCGCACCGGTGGGAGCTGTTTGCCCACAATATTGAGACCCCCCTACGCACTGTAGACACAATCTATTCTGTCTTCATCTCCTTCGGGTTTATCTGGATGGTATTCCTTCTTATGCTCGTCTGGTCCGCTGCTCGTCGGCTCAATGGGTTCACGCGCGAGGAGCGCTTTCTGGTCCTTGGCGGGCTGATCTCGGTCTTGGTTACTGTACCAGTGGGACTCTCCTGGACACTTGCGCACGAGACGCGTGTCTTCTTCCCGCCGTTTGTCTTTCTCGTGCCGCTTGCGGTGAAATGGCTGCAGGAGGTCGACCGGCGCATTGTGCAGTTATGGCCCATCCCCGCACTCCTCATGCTCATAATTGCCTGCGAAGGACTACTCTGGCCTGGTTTGAAGCTTGGAAACTATCTCTTTGCGGAATTCGAGTATCGGGACTGCCGCGCCCTGTCACGCGTGCTGGGGGGAGTCCACTTTGGGCTGTCGATGGCGATGATCCTGCTGGGGGCGGTGATGGTGGCCACGGGAGCGATCACATGGATCAGCCGCCGTCGCCGAACACCTGATACAGCGATTCACTGATACTGTAGGGATCGGCCTTACCCTCGATGATTTGATCGATTGACTGGTCAAACTGCGGCCGTTCCGCAAGATGGTCCAGAAATTCCTGCTGGAAGCGATTGGTAAGAATGTGCAGGATCTTCCGTTTGATCTGCTCGCGGCGGTGCTGCTCGAACTTGCCGTTAGCACGACTGAAATTCAGATGCTCCTCGATCTTGCCGTAGAGCCGGTCGATGTTCTTCTTGTTGACCGCCTCGGTCGAAACCACCGGCACCGGCCACTCCCCTTTGCGGTGTTTCCGTGCATCCATCGTCTGCTGGAGTTCGGCGGCGATCCGCTCCGCACCCGGGCGATCCGACTTGTTGACGCAGAAGATGTCGGCGATCTCCATCAGCCCCGCTTTCATGGTCTGGACAGCATCGCCCGACTCCGGAACGATTACCACCACCACCGAATCGCAACTGTCGATGATATCGAGCTCGATCTGACCGACCCCGACCGTTTCGATCAGCGTGACATCAAATCCGAACGCATCGTAAATGACCGTGACATTGTCGGTCGCGGCCGCCAGTCCGCCTGTGGCCCCACGAGTGGCCATGGAGCGGAAATAGACGCTGCCATCGGCAGGGAGTTCATTCATGCGGACCCGGTCCCCCAGGAGCGCTCCACCGGTGAACGGTGAGGATGGGTCAACCGCAATGATGCCGACCTTCCGTTTGGCCGCCACATAGAGGTGCGCCAGGCCGTTGACGAGTGTGGACTTGCCTGAACCGGGAGGTCCGGTGATGCCGATACGAATGGCACGACCGGCCTTGGGATACAGCCGCGACAGCACGCGCTGATAATCCTCCCCCTGATTCTCGACGTGCGAGATCAGCTTTGACAGGGCCCGAACATCTCCCTCACTGAATGCATCCAGAAGCGTCATGGCTCAGTTCAGACGTGGCGACAAATCCCCGGCCGTAAGCTTGATATCGCGCAACCGAATTTGAATCTGGGTGACCTCGTTGTACGTGTTGTACTCGACCGCATAGACAATATCCACCAGGCAGCCCCGGTCCGAGATGACACGCGCCATGTCGCCGAAACCAAATCCGATGACGTCGAACACCGATTCCCCTTTGCGCACTTTCATCTTGAGGTGGTTGTTGCCGACGGTGTAGGGTGTGCCAAGCACCTCGCAGTTGCGAGTGAGGAAAATGGGCCGCATGTTCTGCGGACCGAATGGCGAGAAAGCCTCAATCGCGTCCATGAACGCATCGTCGATCTCGCTCAGTTCGATCTCCAAGTCGATGAAGAGCTTCGGTACAATGTCCTCCGGCGTCAGAAACTTCGCAGACACTTCTTTGAACTTCTCGCGGAATTCCGGGATGTTCTCCGGCAGAATGGACAGCCCGGCGGCGTACTTGTGTCCGCCGTACTTGATGAGCAGGTGCTCGCACTCCTTGAGCGCTTCGCACAAATGGAAACCAGGAATGGAACGGGCCGACCCTTTCCCTTCACCGTCCGAGATCGCGATCATCACGGTCGGCAGGTGGAATCGCTCGACCAGTCGGCTGGCGACAATCCCGATAACCCCCTGATGCCAGCCTTCTTCGGCCAGCACGATCGCCCGGTCCTGCTGGACATCCACCAGCTCGCGCATCTGGTCCAGTGCTTCGTGAAGCGTCTTCTCGTCGATCTCCTTGCGACGCTTATTTTCGCTGTCCAGCTTGCGGGCAATCTCGGCCGCCATCCGCTCATCGCGAGTGGCCAAGAGGCGGATCGCCTGACGGGCATCCCCAAGCCGCCCCAGCGCGTTGATACGGGGGGCCAGGATGAACACCACCTGACCGGTGCTGATATCCTTGCCCATCAGCCCCGACACGAAAGCCAGTGATTTGAGCCCCGGTTTGGTGGTGCGGGCGATCTGCCTGATGCCGAATTTAGTCAGGATTCGATTCTCGCCGACCAGCGGGACGATATCAGCCGAGGTGCCGAGCGCTACGAGATCGAGATGTTCTTCGAGTTCGCGCTCGTCCTGGTTGAGCCTGCGGTACAGCGCCTGGGCAAACTTGAACGCGACTCCCACGCCGGAGAGCTCACCGCCGTAGTCGCAATCGGGCTGTTTGGGGTTGATAATGGCGTGTGCGCGAGGTATGGTCATGCCCGGCTCATGGTGGTCGGTCACCACCACGTCGAGTCCCTGCGATATGGCATAGTCGATCTCTTCAACCGCCGTGATACCGGTGTCGACTGTTACGATCAAGGAGACACCGTTCGCCTTGGCCTCATCGATCCCTTCGACCGACAGACCATACCCCTCAACCAGCCGGTTCGGCAGGTAGAACGTGACCTGTGCGCCCAGCTTATTGAGGACCATGTACAAGAGCGCTGTGGCCGTGATGCCGTCGACATCATAGTCGCCGTAGATCATCACTTTCTCGTTCTCGAACAGGGCTTTCAGGACACGCTCGATCCCCAGTTCCATTCCCACCATGGAGAACGGGTCTTTGAGATCGGTCATGCGAGGGTGCAGAAAACGCTCAATCGTCTCAGCAGTATCGAGCTGACGATTGACCAGTATCTTGACGACATTTGGCGGCAGAGTAGCCTCTGTCGCCAGTCGGCCCACTAAAGCCTGATCCGGCTCTGGGGCCAGGACCCACTTCAGCGATGTCGTCTTATGGGCCCAATTCATGGCAGCCTCCACAAGCTTTCAGCAATGTGGAAGCAGGAGATAAGCCGAGTTCTGTACGTCCGCCGTAGAGCGGACCGACAGTCATTTCTCTTGATAGGCGGTTGCCCGACTATTCCGTGCGGCCTACCCGGGAATCAAACGGGGCGAATCAACCCCTCTTCCCCTATTTGGCCTTGCTCCAGGCGGGGTTTGCCCATCGCGCCATCTCTGGACACGACCGTGGTCTCTTACACCGCGATTTCACCCTTGCTCGCTTGCGGCGGGCGGTATAGTTTCTGTGGCACTATCCGTCGGATCGCTCCGCCCCGGCATTACCGGGCGCCTTGATTCTGGGGAGCTCGGACTTTCCTCACTCTAAACTTTCATTTAAAGCGCGACTGTCTCTCCTACTTTCACACGCCATTGTTAACGACACAACTATCACAAACAAAAACTTTCATCATACAACCGGGCAACGGCCCCCGGTACTCACATCCGCCAGTAATTGGGAGCCTCTTTGCTTATCGGGACCGAATGCGGATGCGATTCTTTCACACCCGCCTGCGTGATGCGGACCATCCGCGCATTCGAGCGAAGCTCGTTCAAACTGGCCGCCCCACAGAGCCCCATGCCGGCCCGGACGCCGCCGACCAACTGGAAGATCAGGTCAGATAGCTTTCCTTTATATGGTACGCGCCCTTCGACCCCTTCCGGCACAAACTTGGATGGCTCCTCCAGATGCTCCTGGAAATAGCGGTCCCTGCTCCCCTCTTTCATGGCGCTGACCGAGCCCATCCCCCGATACACCTTAAACGAACGACCCTCAAACAGCATCGTCTCGCCCGGCGATTCTTCCGTCCCGGCCAGGAGTGAGCCAATCATCACCGCCTGCGCTCCGCATGCCAGAGCCTTCGTAATGTCGCCGGAATACCGGATGCCACCGTCGGCGATGAGCGGCACGTTTTGCTTCTGCGCGGCCGCCACCGCTCCAAATATGGCGGTCACCTGCGGGACGCCAACTCCGGTCACAACCCGGGTAGTGCAGATGGAACCGGGGCCGATCCCCACTTTGACGGCATCCGCGCCGGCATCGATCAACGCTTTGGTACCGTCCTCGGTGGCGACGTTCCCCCCCATAACCGGGACCGAGGGGTATCGCTTCTTGACAAACCGCACTGCTTCCAACACCCCTTCGCTGTGTCCGTGCGAGCTGTCCACACACAACAGGTCAACACCGGCCGCCACCAGTCGTTCCACGCGCTCTTCCAGGTCTTTCCCAACGCCCACCGCTGCTGCGCAACGAAGACGCCCGCGGGTGTCCTTTGAGGCCAGCGGGTACTGGATCCGCTTCATGATATCTTTGACGGTGATCATCCCCTTGAGCATGTAGCGGTCGTCGACCATGAGAAGTTTTTCGATCCGATGTTTGTGCAGTATTTCCTGCGCAACCTCGAGTGTTGTTCCCTCGGGAACCGTCACCAGCTTGTCCTTGGTCATAACATCGGCAATTCGCTGGCTGTAATCTTTCTGGAAGCGAAGGTCACGGTTGGTGAGTATCCCGACCAGTCTTCCGTTTTCAGTGATCGGAATTCCTGAGATGGAAAATTGCTGCATGACCGCCAGGGCCTCGCCGATGGTCTTGTTCGGCGGCAGTGTTATGGGGTCGACGATCATCCCGGATTCCGATCGCTTCACCTTGTCGACTTCGCCGGCCTGTGCCTCGGCGGACATATTCTTGTGAATGACACCGATCCCCCCCTCGCGTGCAAGGGCGATCGCCAGGCGGAACTCCGTCACCGTATCCATGGCCGCCGAGATTATGGGCGTGTGCAGCGTGATCGACGGCGCTATCGTGGTACTGATATCGACATCGCGAGGCAGCACTTTCGAATGTCCCGGTACCAACAGGATATCATCGAACGTCAATGCCATTTGTTCAGCGATCTTCACCATACTATCACCACAACGCCGGGAGCGATCTCATCAGTTCCAGCCGCTCAATTGGACTCGGCTTCTTCCCAATACAAGAGACATCCGCAATTGTCGCAGGTATTGATACGGTCGTTTCGTTTGATCTCCTGGATCTTCTTTGGCGTCAGTGCCTTGTAACAGGAACCACAGGCCCGTTTGCGCACCATGACCACTACCTGTCCCCCTTTGCCGCGCCGCACCCGTTCGTACGCCGCCAGGGTCGGTTTGGGTACGCCGGAAACGATCTGCTGCCGGTCCCCTTCCTTGGAGGCGACCTTCTCGCCGATAGAGTCTATTTTCTCCTGAAGGATCCCCAGCTGCCGAGTGTTGTTCTCCTGTACCTGGGCGTGACGCTCCCGTAGCACCGTGAGCTCCTTCTCCATAGTGCCGAGTGATTCGATCGTCTCGAGAAGCTCCGTTTCGCTCGCCGAAATAGCGGACTTGATGGCGTCGATTTCGGCCACCAAGGCGTCGTATTCCTTGTTGGTTTTGATGGACATCATCTGCTGCTGATACTTCGCCAGCTCCTGTTCCTTGGTCTTGATCTCCAGTTCCAGCGTTTTCTGCCGCAGCCTGGCCCCTTCGAACCGCTCGGATGTCTCTGCGAGCTTGTTCCCGGCCTCTTTAAGTTCCCTGTGCAGGTTCTCCATCATGTCGGGCAGATACTCTTTGGACCGCTCCAACTCACCAAGATCGTAGTCTATCATTTGAAGTTTCAGCAGCACCTCGATTTCGTTCTGCATCGACACCTCCTTGGGGCGTGTATCCATCATCGCAGTAAAAAAAACGCATTCCCTGGTGCTACCAGGCGAATGCGCTTAAGGCTCCTCGATGTCGGGCGAACCGGGCCGTTTTCAACGGACACATCCGGTCACCCCCATGGCATTTGTTCTTGTCGTACTCACTCATCTCACAAACTGGGCAATACTGGACTCGAACCAGTGACCTCTCGGATGTGAACCGAACGCTCTAACCAGCTGAGCTAATTGCCCGTGCCGTACCCTCAACTATGGGCCCTGCTGGGCTCGAACCAGCGACCCGCTGATTATGAGTCAGCTGCTCTAACCAACTGAGCTAAGGGCCCAGCGAAGCCGAGTTTTTTATTTTATTACAATTCCACCTATTGGTCAAGAGATTATTTTACTCTATTTCGCGCCTCTCCTGTAACCGAACCTCTTGCATGCTAATACCTTCGCAGACGCAGGGGCACGTTTCTCAGAACCCCGATAAAGCTTGACAAGACTCGAGGTAGGCGGATATTAGAACTGTCGCTGCAGATAGCGGCGGGTACCTAAGCACGGGTCCAAATACCGGGTTGAGACGAGGCCCGGGGCGTCAGGACAAAGCCATAGAGCTATAGTAATCCCGTTTTCGGGAGCGCCAATCTCAATTGTGACAGGTCCCGCCGCTTTTTCTTGCCCAATTCATTCGCGCGGCACCGCCTTTTGCATCGCTCCGTCATTCCCTTGGATAACCAATCGGCATAATCAGCAGTCCGGCCTCCGAAGAGCCATTGAGGTCCAACACCCGATTTACCTCATCATCGAGGAATGCCCCAATCGCCACCGTGCCCAGTCCGAGTGTCGTGGCTTGGAGATAGAGCGTCTGACAGACTTCGCCTGCTTCCATGTAGACATACCGATACCCGCGGTCGGCATACTTGTGGGTGGTTCGATCAAATCGGGCTGTGATCACAACAGCTGCCGGCGCATTATCAAGCGCTTCCTGTCCAAGCGCCGCCTGGCGCAATCGTTCCGAAAAATCCCCTTTCTTGATCTCCTCAAGACTGGTATTCCGAACCTGGAAATGGTAAATACCTGAATCAAGCCCGGTCACACTGTTTGCGACGAGATACAGTTCTATTGGGTACAGGGCACCTGCCGAGGGGACTCCACGGTGACTCGTCCCACCCCGATTCTGGGTAATGCCGTTGGCTGAGTGAAGCAGTCGTGCTATCTGTTCTAGCGTGATAGCCTTGGTCTCGAACTGCCGTACGGATCTCCGTTTGGCCACTGCTTCCTCAAACGAGAGGGTGCCGACCGCAGGAGGTGGCAGCGCAATCTTCCGAGCGCCGGGATATGTTTTATACAAGGGAACTTCGGTCCCCGTACTGATCTCCTTCCCTTTCAAACCCTTGGCGTCGTAGCTGGTCTCGAAATGAAATCTTGGTCCGATCGTTCTCACGTTCTCCTCCGGTTGCAGGCTTCCGGCCGCCACAGCCAGACATACCGACAAAGCTCGAATTATGCTTACTGACATATCACCTCCGTACGCAACAGGTCTTCTGAACCTCAGTTCATGATTATAATGGTTACCTGAGTCCTGTTTCGCAAGGACAGCAATCATAATTGGAAAGTGATTGGGAGCTTATGGAAGGGCAGATGGGGCGTACGACACAAACTCAGACAGCCGTCTCAAGCTCGACATCAAACCAGACCAGCGACCAGACGACCGTCAGGATCGCCTTCATGTCGGCCGCCCAGGCAGCTCCGAGGATATAGAGAAACAGCGCCAGTGAGACGCCAAAGAACATCTTGACCGCGCCCTTCTTGATATGAAGGAGCGCCAGATTGAAAATGCCGATCCCCACAAACAGAACGATAAGCGCCGGTGCCAGAATCTGAGTCAGCCAACTCCAGAAGATAGTCAGGTTTTTCTCCGACCCGAGCTGCGTCGTGTCAGGCAGGTTTAACAGATAGAAGAAGTGGGTGCAGAAAAAGAAAACTGATAGCACCAGATACAGGAACCCCTCCATCCGATCATCCTTAAGCTCCCGAAGCCCTACCATGCCGAAAAACAGGGCACCGGCAATCAACGCGGACAGGTAGATTGCCTGTGTCTGCTCGAAGATTATCGTCAGTTCATTTTCCATTTTCTGTCACCTCTACCCCACATAGCGAAAACGGCGTGCCCGATTCGGGTGATTCGAGTTCGGTCACTTAACTCCTTGCAGCAATTAGAATTATACGGAAGACGGTAGAGTCGGTGACTCCATTTTGAGTGCAACCAGTTTGTACTCCTATGCAACGGGAATCACTGCCCGGCTATCCGGGAATCGACGTCAACGGTCCCGTTGAAAAAAATGGTGAAAATCGACAAGGGCAGTTATATTAAGGCGGAGGTGGTCAGTATGACCTCAATTGATGCCATTATCAACCGGCAGATTCTCAAGTGGGAACTTGAGAAACGAAAAGCCGAAGAGCAAAAGCAAGCCGAGAAGGCTCCCGCTCCCATTATCACTATCAGCAGGCAGACTGGAAGCCGTGGCTCCTATTTTGGATCGCGCCTGGCGCAAAAACTCAACTATCAGCGCCTGCACCGTGAACTCATCGATGTCATCTGCCAGTCATCGGGCTACTACAAACGGATTGTGGAATCACTCGATGACCACGCCCGGAGTGCGCTTGATGCGTTGGCGGACGGCATTATCACGGGCCAACAGGTGGATCACAGCGATTATGTCCGGTATCTCTGCAAAGTGGTGATTTCGATGTCCCACCTTGGCGGTGTGATTGTCATGGGGCGCGGCGCGAATTTCATTCTGGGTCCGGAGCGGGGGTTTCACATTCGCGTGGTCTGCCCTAAGAAATGCCGGGTCGAAAATCTCCTCAAGTTCAAAGAGATGAACGAAAGGGATGCCCTTAAAGAAATTGAGAGCTCCGATGCCTCTCGCCGGGATTTCATTCATCGCGTATTCAAGGCGGATATCGATGATCCCACGCACTATGATCTCGTCCTCAACACTTCTCTGGTGGACGTCGAGGACTTGGTAGACGTAACGGTGCTGGCGCTGAACGCGAAGATGAATAAGATGAAGAATCGTGGATCAGAATCTGACTGAATTGAGATCGGGTGCGTAGGTCGAGGTTTCGCTCGGCAAATTGGTGCACAGTTCTATTGATGCAAGACTTTCTATATTTATAAACTCCGACGGGTAGATTGACTCGGAGAGCGAAACCCGACATTCACGATTCGAACAATCAGAACAGCCCCGTCCTCAACATCACCAGCGTGCACGCTTGCACCACTTCGATACCGGCCGCCTGCAGCTTCTCTGAAAGCTCGTAGTTCTCCGCCCCCGGATTGAAAATCACCCGCCGAGGTTTGAGCTTCAGAATTCGGTCAAGCTCCCCCTTCGATATTTCCGGCCCGACATACATGGTCAGCGTATCGACCGGCTCTTTGATCTCATCAAGCGACTTGAGCGACACCTGTCCCTCAACTACGTGTCCCGATGGATGCACCGGGATCGGCTGATGACCGTATTCTTTGAGTAGCACCATCGCTTTGTAAGAGTAGCGGTCCTCTTTGGGAGATGCACCCAGAACGGCGACGCGGGAATGCGGTTTTGCCTTCGGCATACTGTCTCCAACAATCTTCGAGTTGCCAGGTTCCTTAGAAGGGGTACCCCACCGCTTGCGGTGGGCGTCGACAGTCATAGTCAGATTTTCAGTTGTGTCAGGTCCTGCCGTCCGCCGACAGGCGGATGATGTGACCTGACACGTTCTGGGTGTCATTCGCTCTCGCTTCTGCATGTAGTTTGGGAACGTGGGTGCCATTCCGGTGAAACTTGTCCCGGCGTAATCCGGGAACCGAAATCCAGAATACACGCCATGGGCTGGACCCCAGCTTTCGCTGGGGTGACACACTCTGGCAGGATACCCCACCCTGGAAGTTCCTTCTCCCCGTCGTGGAGAAGGTGGCCCCGAGCGCAGACGAGGGGCCGGATGAAGGGCTGCCATGCCAGGAAAGCTGAAAGCTTGTAGTGGAATCGTTGCGAGATAATCCAAGGCGCTTACTCAACGGCGTTCCTGTCGCACAGCAAGCCTTCGACTTCGCTCAGGCCGTCGGCTGGGCGCCACCCACTGTGCATCCTCACACCACCGGCAGCACGCCGTTCGGGTCTATCTTCGCCTTGATCTTTCGCGAATACACCGCGTCGGTGTCGTTGTTCGAACTGTCGAGCCCGGCCAGAAAGCTCGCCCGGTCGACAGCGTTCATCTTCATCGATTCATACTCGTGGGCGGCGCTGTCCGGCAGGACTCGGAACGTGGCGGAAATAATCAGCCCAAGCAGACCCCAGCTTCCGGCGAACAACTTGACAATATCGTACCCGGAGACCGACTTGAAACAGACTGACCCGGGCGTGACAATCTCCCCCTCGGGCGTGACGATCTCCGCCTTGATGAGATACTTCTTGATTGTTAGATCGTACTGATGCAACCGTGCGGATAGATTCACGGCCACCGCTCCCCCCACCGAGCCAACATACGGCAGCGCCGAATGCGGCATATACAAATGTTCTACAGTAATATGCTGGTTAATCTCCCTCAGTGGGTAACCGGAGCCGACCGTGACATAGAAATCACCGGGAGCGACCTCAAGCAGATCGTTGAGGCGATCGGTTCTGAGCGTTACCAAATCGGCAAACCGTTCTCCCACCGGATCGATGTTGTTGCCGAAACTCGTGAAGAACGTAGTGCGTCGATGCGTATTGACCAGCTTGAGAAACCGGGCGGCATCATCTGCGCTTTCCGGATGAAATGTCGGGATCCCCTTTTGCCAGGTCAGCCTGTCTTTTGGGAATTCCGAAGCGATAATTTCGATGAATTGATCGAGGGAGATCATGGCGGGAACATAGGACAATCTGCCGATGGCGTCAACGAAAGTAATGCGCGGGTGCCCCTACGGACAGGCAGGGAGGTCGTAACTGAAGAACAAATAGTCGATCAGCGTCATTAAGTCGCCAATATCGATTGAGGGCAATCGATCGACATTATTCTCCTCGGGACAGATCGACAATTGACCGGAGAAAAAGAGATAGTCGATCAGCAGCATGAGATCGGCAATATCCACGATGTTCTCGGCATCGCCGTCAACATTGCCGGTGATACCTATGCAGCAGGGCTGATACCATTGCTTGAAGAATTCCCGAAGGGTGACAGTGTTGGCTCTCAGGATATTGACCGATGACAGTCGGTCGGCCCCCTGACCAACCACGATCGCGAATACGATCTCGGCGCTGTCCTCCGGCCGCATGGTGAACGGACCCGTGGAAGGCATCATCCGTCGGTCACTTGGCGAAAAATCGAGATCGCCTGTTCCCGCATTCGGGCTGCCGGATACCATGAACGTGAGAGCATCGCCATTGTACATATAGGGAGAGCCGTCAGCCAGGAGTCCCAGCATAAAGTCGTATGATTCGGCATAGGTGTTCGGGTCGGTGCCATTCTGGTATTTGGTGAAAGCAGTCATGCCGAGATTTCTGTAGGCGATCCACCGACGACCGAACGCAACAGCCGTATCGGCACCGTTGCCGGTATAGGTCAGCGGACCTTGCATGAGCGCGACACCGACAGCGGGTGGCGTGCTGCCGTAGACGGCGTCGGCGTTGGTGGCATTGTAAGCAAAGCCGAGTGACAGATTCGTATCGCAGCCGACCAGGTCATCGGATGAGCCTCCGAGATCCGGATCCGCCCAGAGTGCGACGCGCATCCCGGTCAACGTGTTTGGTCCCTTATTGTAGAAGCGATACCTGATGAATACGGTCACGCCCAGTTCGCCGTAGTCATTGAAAGCGAACGCGCTCTGCCGCACCTCCACGCCCAGAGGCAGAGTTCCGCCGGCATCGTTGCTGTGCCATCCGGCACAGGCATCGTTAAACACCGACCAGAGAGTCTGGTCACCGATTACTTCCGGGTTTCCGCCGGCGTCAAGCGGAGCCGCTTGCGACACCGGCCAAACGGTGTAATCGTAGTTCGGATTCCCGGCCAAACTGTCGGAAAAGAGTCTATAGACCCTGACAGCGGGATCGTCGGCCGCATTTGGATCGAACGTCTGGTTGATCATCTGGCCAGGATAGAATTCGGTACTGTATTCCGAGAGCGCCACCAGCGTATCGCCTGAGGCCGAGTCGATGGCGCCGAGCCATAGCCCCGCGCTGTACATGAGCGTCTTTGTCTGGTAACCGTTGATTATGTCATCCAGACTTACATAGGGGTAATACAGCCCGTCATTTTTTCCCAGATGAGCACCCATGTCGTAGGCGAGACTACCGTTATTGCCAACAAACATGAGAAGCTGATTCGCATTGACCCAGGCGGTCTGGTCAACGATCGCGACTTGGGACGGCACCATCTTGATATCGCCCCTCGGCAAAGCCGCAACAACGCACGGCAAGAGGCTCCAGAAGATCCACACGAACGATTTCATTATACGGGCTCCCCAATTACTGAATCAAAGCAATAAGGCGTGAAAGGCAAGACGAGTACCACCCGAGAGTTATTGAACGTCGAACCGACCCAATATATAGAATATCGCCTTATCTGTCAATAAGTTATCGCAGGGTACGGTGACGCTTCATCGCACAAAAGAAAGCGCGGCGAGCTCGAAAGCCTGCCGCGCTTTATTCTCATATCGCTCGATATTCTCGAAGCGGTTCAGGGCACGATATGCTTTAGTACATGTCCCCCATACCGCCGCCGCCCGGCATCGGAGGCATCGCCTTCTTCTCTTCCGGCTTCTCGCAGATCACCGCTTCGGTGGTCAGGAGAAGTCCGGCGATCGAAGCCGCGTTCTCGAGCGCGGTACGAGTTACCTTGGTCGGGTCAATGACGCCAGCTTTCATCAGGTCTTCGTAGATGTTGGTATCGGCGTTGTAGCCGTATGCGCCCGCCTCGCCAATCACCTTGTTGACGACAATCGAGCCTTCAACGCCGGAGTTCAGCGCGATTTGGCGAATCGGCTCTTCGAGGGAGCGACGGACGATCTTCACGCCCACCATCTCTTCCTCGCTCGCCTTGACCTTGTCCAGGGTGTTGATGCAGCGCAACAACGCCACACCGCCACCCGCGACAATCCCTTCCTCGACCGCCGCGCGGGTCGCGTGCAGAGCATCCTCAACACGTGCCTTCTTCTCTTTCATTTCGGTCTCGGTGGCTGCACCGACGTTGATCACGGCCACCCCGCCGGCCAGCTTGGCCAGCCGTTCCTGCAGTTTCTCGCGGTCGTAATCAGAGGTGGTATCGTCGATCTGCTTGCGAATCTGGCCGATACGCCCCTTGATGTCTTCCTTCTTGCCGGCCCCTTCGACGATCGTCGTGTTGTCCTTGTCGATCGTGATCTTCTTGGCACGGCCAAGGTCGGTCATCACGGCGTTCTCGAGCTTGAAACCAAGCTCTTCGGAGATTACCCTGCCGCCGGTGAGAATACCGATATCCTCAAGCATCGCCTTACGACGGTCACCAAAACCGGGGGCCTTGACAGCCGCCACCTTGAGCGTCCCGCGCAACTTGTTGACCACCAGCGTGGCCAACGCCTCACCCTCGATATCCTCGGCGACAATCAGGAGCGGGCGTCCCTGCTGAGCCACTTTTTCGAGCACCGGCAGAAGGTCTTTCATGCTGGCGATCTTCTTGTCGTGGATGAGGATCAGCGCATCTTCAAGCACCGCTTCCATATTGTCCGGATCGGTAACAAAGTAAGGCGATACGTAGCCGCGGTCGAACTGCATCCCCTCAACCACTTCGAGCTTGGTTTCGGCCGATTTGGACTCTTCGACCGTGATAACGCCATCCTTCCCCACCTTTTCCATCGCCTCTGCTATGAGGTCGCCGATCTGACGGTCATTGTTGGCGGAAATAGTGCCGACGTTGGAGATGTCCTGTTTGCCGGAGACCTTTGTGGAATTCTTCTTGATCTCTTCGACAACAGCGATTACTGCCATATCGATACCACGCTTGATCGCCATCGGATTGAACCCTGCGGTGACGGACTTCAGACCCTCGCGGAAGATCGCCTGGGCGATCAACGTGGCCGTAGTGGTGCCGTCGCCGGCGACATCGGAGGTCTTGGAAGCAACTTCCTTGACCATTTGGGCGCCAATATTCTCAAAATGATCTTCGAGCTCGATCTCTTTGGCCACCGTGACGCCATCCTTGGTGATGGTCGGGGAGCCGAATTTTTTGTCAATCGCCACATTGCGACCGCGCGGGCCGAGCGTCACCTTGACCGCATCGGCCAGCTTGTCCACGCCGGTTCTGAGCTTGGTGCGGGCAACCGTGTTATATTCAATCAGCTTTGCCATATGTCTATTCTCCTATAGTCCTTTCCGTGCTTAGCTCTTCTGGATGATGGCGAAAATGTCCGACTCGCGCATGATGAGGTACTCTTTGCCATCCACCGATACCTCGGTGCCGGAGTACTTGCCGTACAGGATGCGGTCCCCTTTTTTCACTTCCATCGGGAGCTTCTTCCCCTCATCAGTGGTGCGGCCAGGACCGATCTCGACGATCTCCCCCTCCATCGGCTTCTCTTTGGCGGTGTCCGGAATAATGATCCCGCCGCGCTTAACTTCCTGCTCTTCAAACGGCCTGACCACGACTCGGTCAGCAAGCGGTCTGATATTCATTTGTGCCTCCTATAGCTGGTTTGTTTTGTCGTTTCACATGTCCAGTTGTCTGGGTTATTCGTTAGCACTCACTGACATTGAGTGCTAACAAATAATACGGATTAAACGTGGAATTTGTCAAGAGGTTTCCAGGAAACGTCGAACTTTGCCTGCTGGCTCGCCATTCGACTGTGTAAGACACTACATCTCATCAGGTTACAGCCATCTTAATTTGCAGCAGGAGAGTCAGAAGCACCCAAGTATGGCTCGGTCGCAACGCAAGGAAGCCTTGCATCATTGGCCGGTGTGGTCTATTTTGAAGGCGCGACAACTATATCGAGCGAGGAGCTACCATGACATCATCGCGGATCAGTTGCAGAGACAGACGGCTGTTTTTCCTTCTGGTCCTTATCGCCCTGAGCGTCTCCCCCAGCGTGTCGTTCGGGCAGGTGACCCGCTTTGCCGTGATAGGTGATTATGGTGGCGATAATGTCAACGAAGGGGCAGTCGCCAGTCTGGCCAAGAGCTGGAATCCGGATTTCGTCATCACAGCCGGCGACAACAGCTACGGCTCCAACCTGATCGACAATAATATTGGGAAATACTACCACGAGTATATCGGTGCATACACGGGGAGCTACCCTCCTGGTTCAGCCACTAACCGCTTCTTTCCCTCGCTCGGCAATCACGATTACAGCGACGGTGCCGGGATCACCGCCTATCTGAACTACTTTACATTGCCAGGAGCCGGCGTTCAGAGCACGGGAAGCTCCGGCAACGAGCGGTATTATGACTTCACGATCGGGCCTGTGCAGTTTCTTGTAATCAACAGCAACATTCAGGAGCCGGACAGTATCACCGCTACCGGCCTACAGGCCCAATGGTTGCAGGCGCAGTTGGCCGCCTCAACCTCTCGATGGAAGATCGTTTATTTCCATCACGCGGCATATTCTTCGAGCTCCAACCATGGCTCGACAGTCATTATGCAGTGGCCGTACGAGGATTGGGGAGCCGATATCGTGATCGGCGGGCATGACCACACCTACGAACGGATTCTTCGCGATGACGACGACGATGGTGTCACCATCCCTTACTTTGTAAACGGTCTTGGGGGGAGGAGCATCTATGGTTTCGTACCGAGCGGCTTTGTGGCGGGAAGCAAAGTACGGTACAACGCAAACTATGGTGCGCAGTTGGTCGAGGCGACGCCATATCTGATAACACTCAAGTTCTATTCTATTGCTGGCGGTCCGACAGGCACGCTCATCGACAGTTACAGTCTCTGCGACTGCCATGGGACAAGGGGGAATCTCAATGGCGATGTTGCAGACGTAGTAGACTCATCCGATCTGACGGTGATGGTTGAGTATCTTTTTTTTGGCGGACGGTTGTGGAATTGCCCTTCGGAGAACAACGTGGACGCACAGGGAGGTGTAGACATTTCTGATCTGTCGGCGCTTGTGGATTATCTGTTTTTCGGGGCATCGTTGCCGGTCTGTCAATGAAGATCTAGTGTATTGAGTCTTTAATATCTATCATATTATTTGTCTTCTGCGTATCTTTGGTAAACCATATACTGGAGGATACCATGCGTAGAGGACCGCGATTGATGCCGTTGAGATTGTCTCCACCCG
>JBFMDV010000021.1 GCA_040753875.1 Candidatus Zixiibacteriota bacterium
CGGGCGTCCCCGCCCGACACTTTTCGCGAGCTCGTGTAGGTCAAGACCCCACCAGAGGCCAAACAGGGGGGGGTCTTGACATCAACCGCCACCGATGCTCCCCCGAATCGTCAAAACCCCTCTCCAAAAATCCTCCGTTGGGTTTTGACCTACAAGAACTGAGTTTTGTGTAGGTCAAGACCCTATCAGAGGCTCAACGTGGGCAGGGGTCTTGACACCCCTTGGCGGATAATCCAACCGTTTTCTGTCGTTTTTGGGAAAAAGGTTCCAAATATTTCTTGACAACATGTGGAAAAGTTTTACCTTAGGGTCGAGCGTGTGTGACGCATTATAGGCGGATCCGAGAGCCAAATTAGATTCGGCTATAACAAGTATTCCTCTTTTAAGAACAGTCGATTGGTAAAGTGAACGGACCCACCCGAACGGTGAGTTCTGTCTGCTGTTCTCACATACTGCACTGACAGAACGTTCGTTCGGACGTCTTACCCTTCACCGTATCCCTGTTCATCCTCCCACTCATTCCACTATCGATGCGTAACCGTGAACCGTGAACCTTTTAGTGGAATCATTTCAGGAGGTGACTCAGTTAGTTCACCTGATATAAGCGTCCAGAAGCGACTAAGTAATTTACTG
This sequence comes from Candidatus Zixiibacteriota bacterium, assembly GCA_040753875.1. Taxonomy (NCBI): domain Bacteria; kingdom Pseudomonadati; phylum Candidatus Zixiibacteriota; species Candidatus Zixiibacteriota bacterium. The sequence goes on from JBFMDV010000021.1 coordinate 634, forward strand.
CACGACTATACTTGGACCGCGAAGCCATGTGATGAGGTGGCTCCGACGATCCAGACTCCAAGATAGGAATCATAATGAATTCGTTAACGGTGGTTAGAATCTCTCCCTTCCCTAGACATCATGAGATTATGGACATATCCCGCATGGTTGCCGATAACCTCGGTATATCTGGTATATGCTCCGGACCACAGAAGGCGGATTTACTCGTTCCTTATTTAAGGAGGAATTAAATGTTAAAAAGACTGTTAACCGCGGTACTCGTTTTGGGCGTCCTTTTTGCCTTTAACGGTACAGCATTTTCCAACCCATCGGACATACCACGGGATCTTGATCCTAAGGATCGTGACCTACCCACTGTAACGGGTACCACGTCCAAGGCTCAACTCCAGCCCGGTCAAGTCAACACGCCGAACAAGTCCTGGCCTCGCGTTCAGGCCTTGCCGACGGCGGCTGACATGACCCCGGGTGCGCCGGCTCCGGATACCACGCAGTGCTTCTTCCAGGACTACTACTCTGCGTACTTTACTGGTATCCCGTGCTACGCGTATCTGTGGGGCATGGAGGACGGAACAGGCACACCGGTCACCGACCAGATTGCCGTCCGTTACGACAACTACAACTACCCCTTGTATGTGGCCGATGTTTATCAAGTCGCGGTTCGAGTTTCCGAAGCCAGCCATCTCGGTGGCGCCGGAGTGCCGATCCGCGTTTCGGTCTATGACGATGCCGGCGGCCTGCCGAATGCTCTGATGGGCTTTGCCGACTTCGCTCTGCCGTATCTGGCGGTGGGCGGCTCCGGAGCCTTCGTAACTCTGGTCCTGCCGACACCGATAACGGTAGCTGGTGGGGCGTACCATGTTAGCGTTGGCTACGGTCCGACCGCTGCTTTCGGCGACACACTGACTCTGCGGTCAACCTCCGGTAATGATTTTGGCTGCACCAATGCCGTCTCTGGGCGGAGCACCTATTATTATGCCGGCACATGGTATGATCTGCCGACTCTGTTTGGCGACGATACCGGTTATGACTGGGGTCTTCGCGTATGGTCCTGCGAGCACTATACTCAGTGCTTCACGCAGATGTCTTTCGGCGGTTATGTGTGGCTCTGGGCTGTCCCGGATCCTGCCTGGTCGACCGGGAGCACTCTGAACGGTATGGCTCAGCGCTTCGTGGCGACTGGTCCCGATACGCTGAAGACTGTGCGGTGGCGTCACTATTACCTGAACGATGGCGCCTACACCGGTGCCAGCACCAACGGCGTTGAAATCTCTGTCTGGGGTGACAATGCCGGCATGGTTGACTATGCCTCCGGGCCTCTGGCCACGGTGACGCTGCCAGGCGGTGTGGGTCTGTTCCCGAACACCGGACTTGGCGCAACCACCGGCTGGAATACTCTGGATATCGATTTCAGTTCGTTCAACCTCGTTCTTCTTGGCGCCTTCCATCTGTCCGCCAAGATGACCAGCGATGTCGGTGCTACTGGCGTGTTGTATTTCGCTACCTCGTTTGAAGGCGGCGGTCCGAACAACAATGACCAGACCGGCATGTCGTCTAATTTCACCGGCGACACCTGCCCGTGGCAGCTCACTACTGGCGCGGCCGTGGGTTGCACGACTGTTGCTACGTGGGATACCGACCTGGGTCTCGATCTGGGCTTCCTGATCGGCTCCGTTCGCTGCAAGGACGAGTTCTATACCTGTCAGCATCAGGCTACACACGACGGCTACTTCAATACTGCCTGGGGCCTGGGATACGCCGCTATCGGCTTCTCGCGCCGCGCGGTCTCCCAGATGATCCAGGGTGGTGTTGGCGGAGCGCCGAACCGCGTCGAAAAGATCGGCTTCGTCGTTGCTGATGACGCCCTCTTTGGCGACCCGTGCTGCACCAACGGTACCCCGAGCCTGAAAGTCAGCATCGATGCTGACAACGGTGCGATGGGTCCCGGTGCGACACTGTGGTCAACGACGCTGACCTATGCTCAACTCTCGCCTACCATTAATGGGTGGACGGAAGTGGTAATCCCCGGTGGGTTTGTAGTTCCCGGCAACTTCTATGTCACTGCGGAAATCGCTCCCACCGATTCGACTGCTGAATACTGGTACTTTGGCGGCGACCGCATGGTCGGTTCCCACACTTCACCGCCGCACATCATGTTCAACGGCGGTATGTGGCAGTTACGGAACGATCCTATAGCCAACTACTGGCAGAATCGTCATGCCGCAGCCGGTGACCTGGCCAACGCCATCTTCGAGGTGGATTTCTGCTCAATTCCACCGAACGAAGCCACCTGTGCGACTCCTGATGTCTGGCCGACTGCCGGTCATGACTATCAGCGCACCAACCATTCGAACGTGGCACTTTCCGATGCCTATTGCGATCTGACTCTGAACTGGCTCTATCAGCATCCGACCCAGCTCGCAACGTTCGTTGGTCCTATTATCGACGGTAACGAAGTTGTCATGTCATTCACCGCCGAGTACAAGATCCTCGATCTTGCCACGGGCGCTGTCCTCTCCACCCTGAACGACCCGGGCATCATGGGTTCCACCAACATCCGCTGCATTCCGACGATTGCAACGGTGGGCGGCATCCGGACCCTGTTCGTGGCGGGCGGCAGCCAGAACGCCGTCGCGGCGTATGACATCACCAACCCGGCTCTCCCCGTGGAGCGCTGGCGGATTGGCCCGACCAACGGGTGGGCCGGTCTTGGCAACATTGGTGTTGCCCGGTACACGAACTTCACCGTCCAGACCGTGGCCGGTACCGAAATCGTAATCTTTGGTACGGACGGCGGTAAGGTGTTTGCGGTCGATGCGAACCTCGGTACTGCCTATGCTCCGTGGGGTGTCGGCCTGGCCAACGCCACCAACGTGGGCGGTTCGACCCTGGCGTCAGGCGCTACCGACGGCGTGCGTTATTACTGCGGCACCAAGATCGACGGCTTGAACGCCGATCTGTTCGCTCTCAGTCTCGTCGATGGCAGCATCGTATGGCAGCTTTCCACCTCCGCCGGCCTTCAGGGTACTGTCGTGTACCCAGGTCTCGGTGCTGGTGCGGAAGGCTTCGATGCGACCGTGGCGGTCACACCGGACGATGGCACGGTTTGGGCCAACGCCACCATGGGGATCGGTAATCACCCGACCGATGGTGTGTTCTATCGCCTGAACTCGGCCTCCGGCGCGCTGAAGAGCGCGGTTGCTTCCAACTCCTCCTTTGGCGGTGTAAGCAATCCGATTATTGACCAGAATCGCGTTTATATTCCGACTCGCAGCCGCTGGGTCACCCCTCCGTCGGGTGGCTTCCTGCTGGCCTTCAGTCGGTACACTGGTACTCTCTCCTATGCTACGTATCTCGGCGCGGACGACAACGCTGGTCCGTTCCGTACCAACGGTGTCCTGACCTGCGAGACCGGTGCTCCGGATCAGTTGTTCGTATTCTCTGATAACGGCTACCTGAGCTGTGTCAATGCCGACAATGGTGACGAAATCTACCATCGTCGCATCGACCACCTCAGCGCCTCTCTGAACATTGGTGGCGCGGGTGCGGCTGCTCCGGGTCATTTGGTCTTTGGCGATCGCTACGGCGACGTCATCGACATGTCCAAGCAGACCGACCGGGCCCGTTTGGAGATTCTCCACTACGCGATAGCGCTGCCGGTTCCGTTCGGTTCACCGAATCCGACTATGGTGACGGTACCGAACGTGTACACCAACACCGGTTGCGTTGCGTTGAACGTTGCCTCCATCGCTTTCTCGGATGTGACCAACGGTCAGACCCCGGGCGCGGCGATGTTCTCGGGCGTCAGCGACGACGCTATGGCGAACGCCTCGTCGATAGCCAACAACCTGGCTGCCAACGCCGCGTCGTTTGCCAAGTGGCATCCTGCTGCCAAGGGCGACGAGATGCTCGTGGAGAATCGTGAGATTGCCGTCAAGCCGGCTCTTAACAAGGCCGCTGCGGCTGTCCCGCCGTTCATCAACGTCGGCGTCATTGGCCCGTTTGTGATCCCTGCGGGTGACACCGCCGACATCATTCTCAACGTCAATGGCCCGCTGGTGAACCGTGGTCCGAACGTCGCTTACGCGCAGTTCACGACCGATGATCCCGACTTCTGGCTGGGCACTTCAGCCCTGTTGCCGGAAGTGAAGATCACGCTGGTTGGTGGCTGCTTGATTGACACCACCGCGCTGAATTTCGGCGCTGCCAGTGCCAACATGCAGTGGGTAACCAACACCGGCCGTTTGGGTACCGGTGACTGGACCCCGCACGCGTTTGACATCGACGGCGAAGATGCGATCTTCTATCAGGGCACGTATCTCTTCGGCGTGGATTCCTTCCGCCTTGCCATGAACACGCAGGATTGGTCCTCGGGTGGTGGCGAGAACGATGCATGGATTTCCATGCAGCCGGATCCGAACTTCTGCGACGGCGATTGCAAGCCCGCGCTGACGACGGGTGCCACCCTTGGCGCCGTGTCGCTCACCGGTGTGGGTCTCTATACCCCGCTGGTTGGCAACATCATCTGCAAGAGCTACATCGATTCCGTCCAGAACTTCGACGACGGTACCGGCTGGTACTGGAGATGGTACGGCGCTCCGTTCGACGACACGCTGACCATGGGTCTGTACTGCAACAGCAAGACCTTTGCGGTTGAAGACGCTCCTGTCGGTTTCGAGCTGCTGAACAACGTGACGGTTGAAGTCATGAAGTTCTTCCCGCGGTTCGGACAGGCTGTTCCGGGCTGGAAGTTCGCTTCCGACATCGACTATGATGTTGGCACCGATACGGCCGCTATGGACCAGAGCATTTCGACCGTCTGGTCGTTTAACGCCAACAAGCCGGCTACCGGCGATGCGTATGGTATGGTGAAGCTGCCGTTCGGCGGCTGCGGCATTGCACCCATGAAGAACGTGCGTGCGCTGCAGTCTCTGCAGGGTCAGTTTGAAGACACCGATGGTCGTGGCAACCCGTACTGGGATTCTGCCTATTACTACATGAGTCTGCCGTCCGGTTCTATGACTTCACAGAACATCCGGCAGTCCGGTGGTGATCAGCAGATGCATGCCACCTTCATCGAGCACGACTTCACCGGAAACGATACGCTCGTGTTTGGCGTGGCTCACTTTGGATTCCTCGGGCTGACTAATCCGCACGATGGTTCCAATTATGCGGCCCTGGCTCGCTTGGTTAACAAGTGGGTCGGCTATGGTCGCGGCGACGTAAACAATGACAACACCATTAACCTGGCTGACATTGTTTACCTGACCCAGACCGTTGCCGGTGGCCCGGGTGCGATTCCGTTCGCTCATTTGTCGGACGTGAACGCTGACGGCGCTACCGACGCTGCCGACGTCACCTTCCTGGTGAACTACTACTTCAACTATGGCGATTGCCCGAGTGGCGCGTTCATAGTGGGGTTGTAATTTCTCAGGTCGTTGACCAAAGCTGGTCATTAGACTAAAGAAGCGAGGGCACTTGCCCTCGCTTCTTTTTTTGTCATGCTTGTGCTTGGCACCCGTCCTCGTGTGCCAGCTCCGGCAGACGGGGACGTCTGCCGTTCACATACCAACGTTTGCGGCGTGACGCGCTGAGCGGAGTCGAAGCGCGAACCATGCCTTCGTTGACGCTTGTGCCACACCTATCAGGTGTGCCGATGCCAAGATGCGTATCGCAACAATTCGCACCTGTTAGGTGCGGCACAAAATCGCAAGCTGGCTAAGTGTGACCTGACGCCACCGCCCGCCCTCTTTTTTTCTGGCCCGCAAATCGAAAGGACGCGTATACTTGTCTCATGTCCAAGGAAGAACGCGAACTTCACAACATCTCGCGGCTGCTCGCCGACCTGTACGCGGTCGACGCCATGTACCGGCAGGGGCCGGAGTTTGTCTTCTCCATGACCAGCCGCGCCGACCCCGAGCGAACCGCATATCTGTTGAACGAGCGACTCCGGACCAGCGGCTATCATTTCGACCTCAAAGCCCGACCGGGGGAATCGGCGCTGCTGACCATCGACCCGAAACGACATGTCCGAATCCCTCTTGTCAACATCGTCTTGTTTGTCGCCACACTTCTGACAACCTACCTGGTGCCAGTGTATATGACGAGTCCGCAGGGGGAGTTCTGGTCGCGGTTGCAGCAGGGTGCCGGACTCGAATTCATGGCGGCGATGATGTCCATTCTGTTCGTGCATGAGATGGGGCACTATGTCGCCGGACGGCGACGGGGGATCGTGACGTCGTGGCCGTATTTTCTTCCGGCGCCCAATCTGATCGGGACATTCGGGGCGATCATCAAATCAAAGTCACCGTTTTGGAATCGAAGAGACCTCATTGAAGTTGGCGCGTGGGGCCCGGTAGCCGGGTGGATTGTGGCACTGGGGTGGTTGATATACGGGCTGCCCAAATCTACGCTGGTGGCCATGACCGGCGAGAATGCGCTCCGGTTGGGAGATTCGGTGATTATGAAAGCGCTCAGCTCGGCCCTGATGGCCTCGCCGCCCGCAGGGTACGACTATATGCTGAGCGAAGCGGCATTCGCCGGATGGGTGGGACTGCTGGTGACGGCCATCAATCTTTTGCCGGTCGGGCAGCTCGACGGCGGGCATATCCTCTACGGATTGGCGCCAAAACGGCAACGACTGCTCGGCTGGGCAGCATGGATTGGTCTTGCGCTATTGGGGTTGAAATGGGAGGGCTGGTGGCTGTTCGCGGCGTTCGGACTGATCTTCGGCGTGTCTCATCCCCCCACACTCGACGATCACCACCCGATCGGACGTTCCGCCCTGGCGCTGGGGGTTGTGGCGCTGATAATATTCGCGCTCTCTCTTACACCGGCACCGTTTCAGTTTTAGACGGTATTGTCTCAAGGCAGCTCAGATCGAAAGAGCGCCCGTACAATTCTTCGAGATTGATTTTCTTCTCGCGCAACACCTGGAGAAACACTTCGACTATTGCCGGGTCAAACTGTTTCCCCTTATTGGTGACCAGCTCCCTGAGAGCGATCTCGATTGACGCGCCGTTGCGGTATGGCCGATCCGACAGGATGGCATCAAACGTATCGACCACTGCCAGCAGGCGTCCTTCCACCGGGATCTCATCTCCGCGCAGCCCCTTGGGGTACCCCTTGCCGTCGTACCGTTCATGATGGGAGATGATGTACGGTACGGCCGCTTTGAACAGGTCGATACCGCTCACGATCTTGAGCCCGACCAGCGGGTGATTGATCATGCGCTGGCGCTCATCGTCGGTGAGCCGGTCCGGCTTGTTGAGGATAGAATCCGGCACGCCGATCTTGCCGATATCGTGCAGCGTACAGCCCATGACGAGGCTGTTCAGGCGGGCACCGGTCCAGCCCATTTCGCGGGCCACCGGCTCGGCCAGACGAATCACCCGGTCGGTATGACCGGCCGTGTGCGAGTCGCGTGCTTCAATGGCGTTGGCCAGCGCACGAATCGCCTGCAGATACGAGGTCTGCAAGTCCTCGTATAGTTTCTGGTTAGAAATGGCCGAAGCCGCTGCATTGGTCAGGATATTCAGCGCGTTCAACTGCGCCGGGTAGACCCGTTGGAAGCGATCCAGCACCAATAGATTGATGACGCCGTGCAGCGTCCGCCGTACGAAGATGGGTGACGAGATGAACGTCCGCACCATCATCTGATCTTCGATCTTGATCGGCGAGCTGGTGATATGAGGCTGTGGACTCTTCGTATACGTGAACTTGAGCAGATGTGCGTCTTCGAGCACGGCCGCCGTGTGGGCTTCGTCATCAGATTCATGAACGGTCCGGATAATTCTCCCCTGGACCGGATCGATTTCGATAATGCCGGCCGCCGCCGCACCCAACTCGGTCTTGCAGGAGCTGAGGACCATACGAAGGTACTGATCGATATCGATACCCATAGTGAATGCGCCGGCAGCCTTCAAGAATTCGACCTGCCCTTTCAGCGTCAGGTTCTCGCGCACCACTTTCTGATGCGCAACCCCCCGGCGGATCACCGCCTTGAGCACTTCGAGCTTGAACGGCTTCACTAGAAAATCGTAGGCCCCTTTTTTGAGAACAGAGATGGCCGTCTGGACAGTCGGGTGGGCCGTCATAATGATCACGATCGCGTCCTGGTGTTCCTTGAGCGCAACTTCGAGGACCTCCACGCCCGATGATTCCCCCATCACCAGGTCGGTCAACACGAGGTCGACCGGGTTTTCGTGCAAATGTTCGATCGCCTTGACCGGGTCGGTAAACGAGATGATGTCGTACTTCTCGGCCGTCAATGATTCGACAATGATGTCGCAAATATACTTTTCATCGTCGACCACTACGAGTCGGAGATTGCCTGGGTTGGTCATACTTTCTCGCGCTTTCCCACGTCGATTTACCCTATACTTTCGGACGTCGCCGGACAAACATAACGGCGCTTTCCGTATCTGTCTGATAATTGCGCTTGGGGATTTTCGACTATAGCCGTTCGGCTATGACGTCGGCAAAATACGATGAGCGAACCAGCGGACCCGAAACCACTGTTCCGATGCCTGATTCGCGCGCCCACGTCTCGAGCTGTACGAATTCATCCGGGTGATAGTAGCGAGCGATAGGATAATGTTCACGCGAGGGTGCAAGATACTGTCCGATGGTGAGGATTGAAACGCCGGTATCGGCGAGTTCCTTGAACACCTGTTTCAATTCTTCAGCCGTTTCACCAAGGCCCACCATCAGACCCGATTTCGTACAGGCATTATGCGAATGACGGGCGCGGTGCAATAGCTCCAAGGACTGGTGGTAGTTGGCGGCGGGCCGAATGCTCGCGTAAAGTCGCGGCACGGTCTCAATGTTATGATTGAAAATGTCGGGCGACGATTGCATCACAGTCGCAAGCGCCGTGTCGCTGCCGCGAAAATCCGGAGTGAGAACCTCGATAGTACACGCAGGAAGTTTTGAGCGGACCTCGCGAACGGTACTTGCAAAATGCGCAGCGCCGCCATCGGCCAGATCATCACGGGTGACGGACGTGATCACAACGTGTCGCAAGGCAAGGGCGGACGCCGCTGCGGCAACTCGAGCCGGCTCATTGGGATCAAGCGGCTTTGGCATGCCCGGTCGAACATCACAGAACCGACAGTTGCGCGTACAGGTGGGACCCATCAGGAGAAAAACGGCGGTACCACGATTGAAACACTCGCCGCGGTTTGGACAATTGGCCTCCTGACAAACCGTGTGCAAGCCAAGATTTCCGAGGAGCGCTGTCACACGACGATACTCCTCGCCGCCGAACGGCTTCACCGTCAGCCACGATGGCTTACGAGCCGGAGTCGTCGTCACTTTGCCGCTGTTCAATTGTTGCACATCCTCGACCATCGCGTTCCCGTCAAAACGTGTCGACTGGGAAAATCGACAGCGGGTCAAGTATATGGAAATTCGCTCGATAATCAAGGGAAAGGGTATGAACCGACGACTAAGGAGCTTCCCTCATGTCTTTGCGCATAGCTGCGAGCGGCCTGCTGATTCTGCTGGGGCTGTCGACCTCCCTATCAGCCGCCGATAAGCGTCAGGCCCGCGTCGAGCGCATCATCGACCTGCCGTCCCAGAGTCTGGGGAGCATCGGTTCCTTTGCCGCTGCCGAAGCCTGCACCGCCGGCAACGACTCGGCCATCGCCTACTGGATCGAAGGCTGGGTGCTTGGCAATGAATTGTACAAAGCCTACATCGACCCGGCTACCCAGTGTCCGTCACCGTACCCTTTCACCGTCCGCGAGATCAATATGCCGATGAAATTTGACGCGGCGGTGAGTTTCACGGTGTCGGTCGATGTCGAGTCTCCCGACAATAGTATCCCCTTATGCCTGTACCCCGGCAACACGCTGGCGATTTCATCAGACTGGCAGATCGATGTTCCAGGGCCGGGTGGCTATATGATCTGGATTCCTCTCGATACACCAATCGTTGTCAACGGCCCGTTCTTTGCGGGATTCTTTCTTGGTTCAGCTATCGATATAGCGTCCAATCCTTCCGTGTATTGTGACAACGACCCACGGGAATGCTTCACCTACAACATCTGGGACACCACCATTGGCTTTGTCGATCTCGTGAACAACTCCATGTTCAATTTCCCGGGTCGTCTGGCCATGTACGTCAACGGCACCACCGGCGGTGCCGGCGGTACGGACTGCTGCGACATTACGCCCGGCACGCTACTCGATTTCGTCACAGTACCAATCGGCCAGTTCAAGGACCTGATGTTCACTCTGAACAACTGCGGTGGCACGACGCTTAACGGCACCATCAGCGAGACAAGCCCGCAGTATAGTCTTGCCTCTGGCGGCGGCTCGTTTTCACTCGCTCCCGGCCAGAGTCGGACCGTCACTGTCCGTTTCGAGCCAACAATTGTGGGAGTCTATTCCTGCACAATCTGGACAGGTCTTCCCCAGTGCTCCACTGTCATTGCCACCGGCGTGTACGGAAGCAGCGAACCGGCGCCACAAATTGTGCTGGTCAATCCGAATGACGGCGATCTCCTCATGGGCTCGGTCGACCTCTGGGCGGCGGAGATCTTGGGATCGACGATCATCGATTATGTTTCTTTCGAGTATTCCGGCGGCGGTACGTTCGTTGAAATCGGGCGGGATTTCGACGGCACGAGGCCGCTTCGCGACGGCGTCACAGCCGCCATGGCCGGCAGCGGATACAACTGGGACTGGAACTTCGCGTCATTGGCAGAGGGGACCTATACGCTTCGTGCCACCGTCTACGACACGCTCGGGCGAAGCGCGTACGCCACGACGACCGTCTATCTTGAGCCAACGCCCCCCATTCCCCGCATCGTCAGTCCCGCCAACGGCGATACTCTCTGTTTGGCCGAGACATTCGTCTTACAGTGTTCCGATGAAGACATGTCGAACATTCAATTGTACCGCTCCAATGCGCTTGCGAATTACAGCATTGGGCTGGCAGCTTTTGATGAGCACTCGGTCGGCGATGCCAACGGGAACCCGTCTGACGGCAACCCGGCCGCAGCCGGCGAATTCGGAGACTATTACAGCGCCCCGGTCGCAGCCGCAGTGGCAGTCAAGGTCTGGTTTGACCGGAACTTCACACTAACAATGAGAGAGGGAGCCGTACAGCTTTCTCTCGTCGACGTGGCCGAACGACTGGCCACGGCCTTCAAGACACGGACGAATAAGGGAACTTATGACGAAGACCTGCTGACCGGCTTGACCTCATATTCCCTGGCGCATGGTGACCAACTCGATTTCGTCTACCGGAGAACTCCGGACTACTTCGAACTCCGCACCTGGGCCGAGGAAGAACAGAGATCGGTGATATTGGGACTCGGCGGAGCGCCCGGCCTCTGGGTGGCAGTCGATGGCTTCACTGGCTGGATAAATCCCGACAGCAGCTACTCAGTTTCCATCATGAACCCCATATCCGGAGCCATTGAGACTGCGTCGATGCGGTTGAGTCTTGGTGCGAGCGAGTTGTATGTGAACGGTTCCTGGCATCGCGTCGATATTATGGTCTCGATGTTGGCCAAAGCCTGGACCGTGAATCGAACGCTCGTCGCAGCCGATTTGAGCGGCGCCGACGGCTGGTCCATCAACTGGCCCCCCACCGGTTTGATCGAAGGGAGTCGGTACTTCTTCACAGCGATCGGACGCGACGCCACCTCATATCGCGGTAGTTCCACCGTCCTGCTCGAATATTCCTGCCTGAGTCAGTTTGCAAAGGGGGACTATAATGGCGACGGAGCATCGGATATCCTCGACCTGTACGTGCTGATCGATGTCATTCGCCACAATGGAGTTGCTCCGGTGGGAGGTCTTGGCCGAGCCGACTGCAACTGCGACGGCTATATAAACATCGCCGATATGGTTTACTACATAAACTACCTCTTTGGCACGTCCTCATCACCGTGCTATTGAGCTATTGAAGAGAGAGAGCCAATAGGACCCAGGCCCCGCCCATCGGCGGGGCCTTTGTATGTGAAGCTTACGACTACCACATCAGTTGTAGGTCGCGGTTTCATGCTGCAACATTCAGAGAGCCGTGCAAGTTAATCATCACATTCACCACAAGGACAGGTCAGACCAGCAATACACATTCAGCATGAAACCCGACACCCAAAGGAGCTACAACAGTAATGTCGGGTTTCTCGCTGGGTTCCTCTTGAGAAATAGCTGTAAGACTGTATTTCCTTACGATGCGTGTGGCGATTCCAGCTGTTCGATCGCTCGGAACGCCGACCTGGAGACCACAAAATACTTGATATCAAGACAGTCGCTACAATCCCTCACCACGTCAGCCGCCAGGAGGTCGTCGACGGCACTTTGACCCTTTGCCGAAGAATCGTCCCGTTCTGTCGCGCTATCGTGAACTCATACTTGGTGCCGCCGGCAGTGAGCGAATCGGAGGGAATTACATCCAGAAAGAAATAGCCCGCGCTGTCGGTGACTGTGGTCACAGCAAACGGTGATACCACCAGTTCCCCTGACCGCACCACTCCACCCGGCAGATAAGCCCCAACCGCAGCGCCTGCTTCGGGAGTTCCGCTTAGGCCATATAAATAACCGTACACCCGACAGAGCGTTGGCGAGGAGGGTGTCCCGGGGTCGAATCGGTATCCGAACACCGTGTCGATCCCAGTACCGGTGATGGTAACAGTATCAAAGGCGCTGAAGATATATCCCGGCGCACCAGAGATCGCCAGATACGATGCAGTGTCGAGATTAAGATTCACCCGGCCGGATGAGTTCGACATGCCGACGGCAATGAGCGCGCTCTGGTCCAGATTCCTGATCGCAAGCTCGGCTTCTGGAACCACCTGATTTGTCGACGAATCATAGACAATCACCGTGACGGCATATGCGCCGGAACCGTTGCAGCCACCCGTTTCGAGCGTCCCCAAAGTCGTGATTATCTTGCCCAGACTGTCGAGCGCTTTGGCCGAATTGCCCGCTCCCATGCCCACCGAATCAAGGGCATCGGACAACTCCCGATCGACTATCTGAAAGCTGAATCGGTTTGGCGTCAGGAGTGCGCCACTGTTTTTCTTGGCGGTAATGACCCCGGAATACCAGCCGGCCGCACCCGCGCTGTCAATATCGGCGATGGGGCGGTGATAGTAGTAGTACCGCTGTCCCGCGATAGTCAGTGTATCCAATCCGGACATGGCGGCATTACCTGAGTCACGGAAGATCGCTCCGTTGGCGTCTGATTTGCAGATGACCACATAGAAGCTGTCAGACGTCGTCGGGCGGCCGAGCGAATCCAAGCTCAGCACCAGCACCGACAATGAGTCCTCACCGGAGGAACCCACATTGTTGACAAGCCCCTGCGCCGACACCGCCGTGACCAGAAACGGCGCGAGCACGAACATCACGAACAGATATCTCATGGTAGACCTTTCTCAAAATTGATCATAGCCGAACGAGCACGTGGCGTCGCCGCGAATTGGCCGTTTCAGATGTGGCGGTCGAATACACGAACTTCACCCACGGTCGAAGTGCACTGTTGCTGTTTTCTGTGCTGGCCCCTTCGGTGCGGGTCGACAGGGTGCTGAAGGCACGCCCCTTGATGAATACGCCGTAATTGGCGCGCGTCCCTTTCAGCAGTGAATCGACCTGAACCGAATCCAGCACCCAGTAGTACCAACCGGCAGATGATCCCCCCGGAATGATCCGGTGCGCCAGTGTATCGGCCGTGGTGAAATCGCCACCTGCTGTTGTCCAAAAGGTATCCGGCGGCGTGGCGCTGACGCCGTTGTTGAACAAACGGTCCCAGTCCATTTCCGACGAGTCGGCCGTAATACCAAGGTTGTTGCCGACAAAATACCGGGCGTTGGGGCGGGTGCACCAGAAGATGTCGAACGTATCCGGGTTTATGGAAAGCGTGGTTAAGTACACTGCGAGCGAACAAACCACGTTCGTGTTGGTACCAGTCGGTGTATTGAACCAGAGATACTGGCGGAAAGCCACGGCAGTACCTGATCCCTTACCGATGATGACCCTGGTATCGCCACCATAATTATTGGCCGGATACGGCTGATAGATAAATCCGTCTTTGAAATCGGCTGCACCGGTGGCCGTGTAGCTGTCGGCGAAAACCGAACCACTTATCGACAAGACCAATACCGTGACGAGCCACAGAATAATCGACTTGTCGTGCGTCGCCGGTCGCCTCATTTCGGACTCCGCGGCCGCACCCTGGGTCGGGGCGACTTCACCGACTCAACGTGAGCTGTGCTGATGTCGACCGCGGCTCCGTCATTCGCAAGCGCTTCACGACGGATTCTATCCATCATGTTCCAGAACTCGCGCTGCGCGCTGTTCTGGGGTGCCAGTTTCTTTCGCATTTCAATCATTTTGAGCAAATCTCCCAGCTTTGGTTTCTCTTTGAGGGTTTTCGCAATCTCCATGTAGCACTTCTCGATGAGACCATCCAGTACGTCCAGTCCGACCGGCACGGTCTCCTTTGATGCTGCTTTCGATGCCACTCAGTCCCCCATTTCAATTATCATCAGATCAGTCATCACCGGGCCGGCAGCATTCGGGTCGCGGGCGATCACAAACTGTTCCGGCGATTCAGCCGCCACCACGTATACCGCGTTCTGTGTTCGCGCTCGCGGAATGACGCGCGGCGATTTGATGGTTTGCGGCAGGCTGTTGCCTCGGTGATCAACCAGATCCGCAAACGCCACCGTCTGCGCGCCGCCGCCGACATCGGCCGCTCCATAAAGAACGCTGGAGGTCGAATCGATCTGTTCGAGGGCCAGAAATTCGATAGCCCCCAGCCCCTGCACACCCCACACCACGAAGTCCTGCACAAACCAGGCGCGGCGCGAGGTAATCTTCTCTAATGCCGTCATCACGGTTACTCCTTCAACACAAGGTGGGTCCGGAAGGCCCTGCCACCGGTGGATGGAACGATTGCAGCAGGCGGTCGGCCCGGGTGGCAAACTCCTCGGCGAGTTTCAACCAGGCTTGGGCTGCGCCTGCTTGATTGGGGCCGGTCGACAGATCGCGCATTGCCGCGGCGCGGCACAGAATCTCGAGAGCACGCGAGGCCGCTGCGGCCCCGAGCATCGGATCGGCACCAAACAAACCGTCGGGATCGACCTCGCGTTCCACCAGCCCATTTGCCTCATCGACCGCCCCGGCCAGCAGTTCTTCTTCGAATCCCTGGCATTGCGGAGAATAGTCCAGAAAGACCGTCTCTCCCGATTCGATCACACCTCCCGCCAGCCGTTTGATTTCCCCTGTATCTGCCTTGATCTGATAGTCCTGACCGACGACGCCGAGGGTGTACGGCAGAAACCAGGCGGTAACGGTTTGCCCGGAACTCAGTGCTCCGGCTGCTGTCGGGGCGACCGTGGCGGCACCATAGTCCACGATGAAGTCTGAGTTTTCTTTGAAGACCGTCCCAAGCGAGCTGTCCGATGCGAGCAACACCGAGCCGCGAACTAGCGGCGTGCCGGCCAGCACGGTCGGCGAATCCCCAAGTGTAACCGACACACGGGTCGGTTCGTCGGCGCGAAGCAGTTTGGCGCGCACCGAATCTGCCTGCACCAAACCTCCGAAAAAGCGCACGAACTCCGTGTCGCGGAGTGTCACGACCTGATCCGTAACCCGGTCGCCGATCGGAGTCCGGGATCGCAGGTACGGACGGATCTGGTCAACCGATGTGTATCCCATGATCACCTCCTGACAATCATCCGTTGAACGGTTGAGATGGCGCTTATTTGCGAGCCTATGGGAGCTGTTGTGAACGCCGCTGTCACTTCAATCTTAATCCAGAACCTGGTGTGGCCGGACAGAAGATTCTGCTGCCAGTCGGCCGGGATCGACGCGTAATCGCTGAAGAACAGTATACGAACGTCGGAGCTGTTCAGGTACGACAAGCCGTTGGCCGGCGTGAATGTCACCCAGTGGTTGCCGTCCCAGTAACTGAAACTGAGCGTGCCCCCGGCGCCCGAGGTCGACAGCAGAAATTCCGCATAGCGGAACGGCCGCGTCATCCCCAGATACAGACAATCACCGACTGCCGATACGAGGCTGCCGGTCGCCGGATGAAAAACGTCGCCGGAGGTCCCATTGGCCGCAGCCGCCGTCACATCGACATAGCTGCCGGCGCTCTGTGAAAACAGCAGCATGCTGTCGAGTGTCTTTGCCCGTGTATCCAGAATTGCGGGCGCCGAGAATTCACCGCTTCGCCGCTCGACATATTTCATGTACGCCTGCGTGCCGACAAACCCGCACAGATAAAAAATCACCGGCACGCTCTCGCGAAACAGCAGTTGTGGCGAGTATCCCGGTCCACTGTCAAGTGTGACCAGTGCTCCCCAGTTGCGGCTGTCGAATTCACGATACCGGAGCTGTGAGTCGTTGAACACGAGGCCGAGACCGCCGTCCGGCCCGATCGCGGCATCGAAATGTTCACTGAATCCGCTCGTGCCGGTGGCGACCAGGTACTCATCTGACCAAGCGCCTCCGGCCAACGGCACCGAACGAATGGCGATACCGCTGCCGCCGTACGTATAGATCACATGCAGGTCGTTGGTCGCGACCAGTACCTTGGAAAACGCCTGAACCGCGCCCGTGCTCAGCGCCTGCCCGGAATCGGTCGGGCCGGTTCCCCAGCTTGCCCCGCTGTCGCTCGATGATTTGACATGCACATATCGATTGGGTGAGGCAAAACGAGACCAGTTCACCCAGAGCTTGCCTCCGGGCTCGATCGCGATCGACGGATCAAAGCACTGATTGCCATTGAATATGACAACCTTCGCGCCGACCGTCCAGGCGCCGGAGCCAAACGCGAGCTTGCGCGTCACCAGGTAATTGGTACCGGACTCCGGATAGACAACGTGCAGATTCCCGGCGCTATCCATGACAACATCGATGCTGCCGTCGGCTGCATCCGATGCGATCATCTGCAGCGATGACCAGGACGAATAGGGTGCGTCCGCGAACGCCAGCGCTATGTCACTGGCGGAAGTCCGAAAGACTGCCACCTGACGACCGGCGTACGCACCCGACACGATCCGGAACAGCTTCCGCCCCGGCGGTGCACCCACCCCTAACGCCGGATAAGCGGTGGTGTCAGAGAGTTTCTTCAGCATGAGTCCTCATTTCAAAGCTGCGCCCAGGTCCACTGACCCGGGCGCTCCTGCCGATTAGAACACGGTATCGAGAATTACCGCTGCCTCTTTGATGACCTTGGCGTACGCCACCGATTCGGTGATCACCGCTTCCTCGAAGCGCTGATCGATGATCTTGTCGTACTCCACGATCAGTGGCTGTGTCACCACTTCCTCGATAGCGAAGCGGCTGTCCAGACCGATCACATAGTCGGTCGGGACTTCGTCGGAGCGAACCAGGGTCGCCCCCAGCGGACTGAACAGCTCGCCGCTCTGCTGGAAGCGGTATCCCGCCAGCGGGTCTTTGAACTCGTTCAGCGTGAGTATGGTCTTGAGCTTGTCGATATGACACACCAGCGTCGTCATCTCGAACGGCGAGAACTCCGACCACAGCGTAATGAGATCGTTGTATGTCAGGGCGCCGGTGGCCGCCGCATTGACAACGGTCGCGGCGTTGTTGTTGCCGTCGCCGTTGATCAAGCAGTTCACGACCATGCCGATCTTGTCCGTCTGCATCCGGAACCCGATGTACCACAAGAGCACGCGAAACTGTGCGGTGGAGCGGTACCGAAGCGCCTTATAGCTCGCTTTGAGCGCCAGGCCGTAATCGGTCACTGTGATGGCGTGAGTCTGCTCGGTGACGAGCAGCTGCGGTATCTCTGTTCCGTCCCCCACCGGCCGCAACGAGAATTTTGTGTCGTTGGACGTGTCGATGAAAATCGGCGTGTACCGATTTGACGCGATCGTGCTGCTGCCGGCGATCAGCTTCGCGAGTTCCGGACGCATACCCTGGCCACGCTTGATCTCGCGCAGGATGAACTCGGGCATCAGCGAAGGGGCTTTCTGGTAGAACTGCTCGACAGTCGTGGGGTTCTTCCCGCCAAGGCGAATGCCCGCAATGGCGAGCTGTCGCTCGAACGCGTCGAGCGCACAGCCGTTCGGCGTTGGATCGTATTCATCACATTCAAGCAGTTCTGTCAGCGTCATGCCGCGGCTTTCCGCCTCCTGATACAGGTCGCGATTCACCTCGACTCCGGCGGCGCGAGTGAAGTCCACCGGTCCGGTAAGGCGCGAACTGTCGTCGTCATGCGACAATCGCTTGAGCATATCCATTTGAAGAAACGTATTGAAATCCATGGAGTCCCTTTCTCAGTTTAGCAGAAGCAGACAATTAGTCGTGCCGTTGATTTCGAGCACCGTCCCGCGAGCGATATTCCCGCCCGCAGGGTCATAGCCGGTCAGCAACGGCGCCTGTTTCACCGTGCCGGTCGTGCCGCCGACTACCCGGTTGCCGATTGTCGGATAGGTTGTCGAAATGGGCAGACGGCAGATGCCGCCAATTTGCACCGCCGCCAGACGGCTGCCGTTGTCCTTGTCTGTCAGCGTCAGGCCGATCAGCTTACCAAGCAGCTGGCCGCCGTTGCTGATCGGTCCCACTTCATTGCCGGCTGTCAACATCACCGGCTGGCCGATATTGGCGTCTTTGAGGTCATCGATACCGGTCGTCTGTTTGATCTTGAATGTCGCGATGACCGGCGCGATCGCCTCGAGATTCTGGTCTCGAATGGTCATATCATTCTCCTTGTTTCTGTTATCCGTTTGAGTTGTCCGGGAGATACTCCCACAGAATGGGGACGATTTGTCCCACAAGTCACTTGTACTCTGCGTACCTTTTCTCACGGCCAGTCGGCGTTGCCGATGCGATCAGCAAACCGAAGCTGGTCGGGAAACAATCGCGGAACCGGGCGGATGTCCGCCGATAGCACTCGATCAATTGCGCCGAGGTCAGATCGGCCAGCGTCTCCGCCTCTCGCAACACCGACTGAAGGCCGCTCTGCTTGCGGTCGGCTGCGGCGATCGCTTTGAGCATGCCGGCGATCCGGCCCTGGTAATCCTGACGAAGCAGCCGCAGTTCCTCATCGCTTGCCATGATCCGGTCGAGCACCGGCCCAAGCTGCTCCAGCCAGGACCGCAGTTGGTCGAAATCGATGTAAGACAACCTATCCTCGGTCAACGCCTCGCGCAGTTCCGCGATGTATGCGGTGTGATCACTTATCTCCATCATGGCCTCCTGCTTGATTGCTCAGATGAAACTCGATTTGCGCCAGGCGGCGATCGACCTCCTGCGAGAAGCGGTAAAACTGTTCCTTACTGACCACCCCCTCGCGCAGGATCACCTCGATATTGCCGAGTTTTTTGTCGAGTGTCTCCACCACCGCGCTTTCGGCCTTGGCGGCAAGCTCGATCTTGAGCGATTGAATCGTCATGAAGTATGCTGCCGCGATGCTCAGTGCCACCATGAGCAGGTTGAGAAGCTGTCCGCTTAGGCGCAGACCTGCACCATGCGGTTCGAGTTTCTCAATATTCCCTCCCGACATCTTTGTTGACCCGATCAGCCATTTCATCTCCGATTGCCTCCGGTGTATAGGTTGAATATCACGCACGTTTCGTCGGACCGCTTACCGACAGTCTCGCGTGGTCTCATGTGCTGCCTCCAAATAGAACAGGTACCGCTTCCTTCCGGCCAGGCTGACCGGACGAAGCGCTATTCTCTCCTTTGAGGGAGTGTTGATCGTCAACCGGATCCCACTCGATTCACCTACGGGATCGATTACCGCACGGCTCCGAAAGACCAGCGCCTGTCCCTCCGGTTGTCGATTCCGCAGTTCCGTCAGTCGGTCGGCGATGAACCGTCCCCCGTGACGCCACCGGGCCAGATTGAACTGACGGATCTCAAAGACCTGCCGCTCCGCGCCGAGACGGGCGACCAGGCGAGCGTGCGATGACGTTGCAGATGAAAGCAGTTCGATGACGTTGTCAGTTTCTGTAGGGATCTCTTTCAAATGATAGGCACGTACCGACTGAACGGCCCCCGTGGGATCGACCGGCCGAATCAGCACACCGTGTTTTGTGGCCAACTGTTTGATGACATCGGCGAGTTGTTCGCGATGTGCTATGCGGTGGCGGATCGTGCGGATGCTGAACCGGTCTTTCTCCCCGCCGCATTCGATACCGTCGGTCGACCCGTTCGGCTGCAATTGAAGTGACAGGCGCGAGACGGGGCCCGACTGGTCAAGCAGGTACTGCTTCACAGCCTCAGCCGAGCAGCGCTCTTTCCCCCGAAAACCAACCAGGAGCGCAGGGGTATTGTCGAGTTCCTGAAGGCCATCAAGCGGAAACTGAGCCGCCAGTCCAACCGGAACACTCAAACCATCCGGACCGCCGATCGACAACTCTCCGTCGTGAAGCGATGCTGTTACCGGAACCCCTTCATAGAACGGCACGACAACGAACGGACCCGTTTCCCTGATTGTCTCGATATCTGAAATCTCTACGGGACTCTCTTCGGCGCTTCTGTCCCGACCTGCCGTTTTCTGAAATAGCAGTTCTTTGCTCATGGAGGTATCCGGCGTAGCGCCGCGATAGACGAGTGATGTCTCCAGCACCCGTTCAATCTGGCGATAGTCAAAATGACAGACGGCCGAAACTCCGTCGGCGCGCCGATACTCCTGCATCGGCAGATGCTCGCAGGTGCGGATGTCCTGTCCACAGATGGAGCACTGCGGCAGATGAAACGTGAACCCGATCGAGCACTCTTTGTAAATGCCCCCATCGATGTTATCACGAAGCGTCTCCGCGCCGTCGGCCCGACGCATCCAGAAGAAGTAGCTTCTTACCCAATGCCGCCCCTCCCTGACTGTTGCCACCGAGTGAAAATTGCGCGCGATTGGAAGCTGGTCTTTACGATGTCCAATGAGAACAGGCGAGTCGATCAGCAAATGTGTCAGCCGCTCGTGTTCCTCGACCGGGAATCGCCCGCCGAAGCTGTTCACCTGGTCGGAGACGATATACATCGACCGGATGTAAACATCCCCTTCGGCGACGTGAGCCGGGGGCGAAATGTTCGTGTTGATAAGCTCGATCAATTCTGACGAGACCGTATTGTCGGCAGCGTCGGCAAGCTGCGCAGTGATTCGGCCAAGGCCGACATTCATGGTTGCCTCCGTGGTTTGCATTCGCTAACCCGGGCGGATTCAGAATCAGAGGCATTCTCACTCTATTTTTGCGCAAGCGGTTGCGGGGCAGAACAGAAACGAGCCGGTGGTCAAGCCCTTAAGGTCGCCCGCAAGCTGCTGGCCGGCAGCACCTTACTGCCAAACAGCGCCCTTGTGGTCGGGATTCGGGCATACCCTTTGCTCAATTGGCAGTTGACGTGAATTACAGGCTGTTCGCCTCGAAAGGATATAGGAAAATGAAAGTCTATCAACGAAGAGAGCATCCGCCGTTCAAGTGGGTGCTGGCAGCGTTGCTGTTTCTGTTGGTGCTGACCTTCACGGTGGCCGAGGTGAACGGGATCAATCTCCCTCCGACCAACCCCGGCGCAACCAAACCGGCTCTCGCCGATCAGACACAGGATAACCCAGCCGACGAAATGTACGATCAGCAGCAAAACTGCGTACCGCCCGAACCGCCCATGAACCCGGTGCCGGAACCCACTACGATCATGTTACTGGCAGCCGGACTGGGGGGCGCTGCGATCAGCCAGTTGAAAGCGCGCAAGAAATAGATAGTTCCCCCCAACCCTCCTCCTCCCTTCAACGCCTTCTGAGCTACCTTCCCTCAGAAGGCGTACTTGTATCAGTTTCTAATCAATGCCACTTTTGAGCCGATTTGTCAGTCGGCGGATACTTCGCCGCCAGCTTTTGAACCGTGCTCAACCCGTGAAACGTGCATCGTGTCTTCAACACCCGCTCGAACGCAACATTGGAGAAGGTCGATTCACTCTGCTTCTTCTTGCAAAGCCAGTATACCTCTCGGCCATTGACGTGGAAGTCATCGATAGCCGTCTTGAACGTCATCAGCATTTTCTTCCCTTCGCGCCCCAATGGTTCTGCCAGAAAGCCCACATTAAACGCGACAGCAGTCTTGAAAGCGGAGTCCGCAAAGGGTTGATATCGCGAAATCTCTGCTACCTCGGCATCTGTCCTGACAAACGTCGCAACTTCATACCCAAGCGCCTTCATCAGACAACTCTCGATTTTCCTCTCCAGTGCCGCTGCCTTGGAGTCGCTAGTAAAAATCACGTTCCCGCTCGCAATCAACGTCTCCACGCCTGTGAACCCGAGCGATTCGAACAGTTCGCGAAGACGCTCCATCTTGACGACATATCCTCCCACATTGATGGCGCGGAGGAAGGCGATGTAACGACTTGTGCACATCATCAGATTTCCTCAGGACGCGGTTCTTTTCGATTACATGCATGCAGGAAGGGATGCACCAAAGAACAAGAAGTCCACCAGCAGAGTTAAATCGGAAATGTCGATGGCGAGGGATTCGTCGACGTCACTTTCTTGGAAACAGCTTGAAATCGCACCTCCGAAAAATAAGAAATCCACCAGCGCTGATAGATCAGAAATATCGACAACATCTTCTGCGTCTGAGTCGACATTCCCAGTGGTGCCCGCACAGCAGCCCCAGACTGCTATATGCTGAGCCGGAATTCCGCCCGCCTCCAAGAAAAAGCCTCCGGCAACCAGATAGCCTCGGTAGCTTAGAAGTGTAAACACGTACGCGATCCCGGCACCTCCGTAGATCCCAAGTCCCAAGCTATCCCACGTAGAACCATCCCATGATGCAATGTTGTTCACGGCAAGCCCTCCCGCTTGCGTGAACGCCCCACCAGCAATAAGTCTCCCGTCGTGAACTACCAGCGAGTAAACGGCACCATTCATTCCTGCTCCAAGGGGAGACCATACGTTACCGTCCCACATAGCTATGTTGTTTGCTGGTATACCACCGGCTGTAGAAAAGTAACCACCTGCAACCAAGTGTCCGCCGAATTCTGCGAGGCAGTTGACTGACGGGTTGTCTCCCTGAATCTGCATTCCGGACCCGAGATTGGACCAAGAAACGCCGTCCCATGCTGCAATTGCGTTGGCTGAAACCCCGCCTGCTTGCGTAAAAACCCCGCCCACAATCAGCGTGTCATGATAAACGAGCAGAGCTCTGTTGTACCCATTCATTCCTGATGACAACGAATCCCATTGGCTGCCGTCCCATTCAGCTATGAAACGGCTTGGAACCCCGCCTGCATAATTGAACCTGCCTGCTACGATTAGTGCACCGTGGTATACCTTGAGGACCTCCGTAATGTCGTCCATGTCCGATCCAAGAGACAACCATGAACTGCCGTTCCATGCGGCGACATAGTTCACCGGCACACCACCGGCCGAGTCAAACATCCCGGCTGCATATAATGAATCATTGTAAACGGCAAGATCATTTACCTGCCCGCTCATACCCGAGGCCATCGGTCCCCACATGTTCCCATCCCACACAGCAATAAATCTTGCACTTGTCCCACCTGCGATAGTGAATTGACCGCCTGCTATCAGGTTTCCGTTGAACTCCCCAAGAGCCCATACGTCTCTGTCCATGCCTCCACCCAAGGGTGACCAGAAGTAGCCAGCCTCCCACAGAGAGGAACTCGACGTAGTCCCCACACGAATTTGATCTTGATAACAATTCGCTTCAAGTGATTTGATGTCCTGGCTGGCGCCCTGTGACTGCAGCATCAACACTACTATCTCAATTACTAGTAGCGCATGTGTAGTTGTCGATCTCATACCACCTCCTGACGTCAATTCGACTGGCTGTAATGAACCGGCATAGTAACAATGCCGTTTGACATTCAAAATATGAAACTGAACGGTAGCCTAGTCAAGACCAATATCTGAAACAAGCAGAATAGGAATGGAAAGAATGTGACGTACAATCTACCAAGTTCCCCGTATACATAGGCAAACAAAGGAGACCCGTATGACCGAAGTCCAACGTATCACCGACCAACTGCACCGCGCCTTCTATAGCGAGGCCTGGCACGGGCCGTCTGTCATGGAGTCGCTCGACAAACTGACTGCCGCACAAGCGGCCAAGCGACCAATCAAGTCAGCCCACAGTATCTGGGAGATTACCCTGCATATCGGCGCCTGGATCGATGCCGTCCGGCGGCGGGTGCTGGGAGAGAAGGTCGAACTCGACGACACACAGGACTGGCCGCCGGTCAAGAACACCAGCGACGAGGCGTGGCAGGAAACTCTGGCCGAACTGAAACGCCGCCACGAAGCGCTTGAGAAAGTGGTTGCTGCATTGAACGAAGCTCAACTCGAGCAATTGGCACCAAGCCGCACAACTACGATCTACTTCCTGATTCACGGCCTCGTTCAACATGACCTGTATCACGCTGGCCAGATCGCAATATTGAAGAGAGGGCTGTGAGGATTCCTCGCCGCTATGGCGTCGCGCTTAGCGGACGCCTGGACTTCGGAGTATCGTCGCGTCGAGCGCAGACGAGACGCGATTTTGACCTACTTCGGTTCTCGACTCCGCTCGAACCGACGGCAGACCATTGAACCGACGGCAAGGCTCCCCGTTGCGTCAGGTCCTGCTATCTGCCGACAGGCAGATAGTGTGACCTGACGCCCTTTTCCGTTCGGGCAGGTCTTGCTTGCCCGAGACACAACGAGACTTCCCTGCTTTCTCCAATCTTCGGTGTTGAGGGCGAGTGTGACCTGCCCGTTTTATCGAAGCCTACAGCTTCCCCACCCTCGGCGGGATGACCACGCTATCTGACCGATGCAGCGGCCACAATGCCAGAGCCAACGCCATCAGCGAATCACACTCGTTGTTGTCGCCCCACTGCGCACTACGAAGCTCATCCTCCAATGACCAGGTTCTCCCGGGACCGTCGGGCAACTCCCATCGCTCATACGACACCAGGCCTTTGGCGTGAATCAACTCGACATTGGTCAATAGCTCCGCCTTGACCGCCGGCGTGAAGATGACACTCATCGGATTAAACTCCGTCAACTGCGACACCACCACGTCCCCAAGGCCAGTAGCATCCACCACCAATTGACCCGGATAGTCACGTTGGCGGTGTTTGATTCTCTCGATAATGATGGGCCAGTCAAATTCCTTGTACCGTTCCAGTGCCACAACATGCGCTACGTCATCGATCAATTCGACCGTGATCCCCACGGTCGCGGTCCGTTTGCGCGCCAGGTCCCAGCCGGAAATGAAGCGACGCGACCGGGTGTTTTCGTCCGGTAGCGGCGAGTATTTTCGCGCAAGAGCGGCATCGATATATGCACCGGCGAGTATCTCGCCGCCGGAGTCAACAAACTGCCCCATGATGTTCTGTTTCTGCCGTCCCTCCGAAAAATACCTGACCCGCTCATCCAGAAACTCCGCCGATATGTGCGGGTTTTCGCGGCTGTCCCCATGTTGAACATACCCGGGACGTCGCTTCTCCAAAATCTCGCACGCACGACGGTAGAACCAGTTCTTACCGTTCGGTGTCGACACCAGGTCGAGTGTCCCTTCTCTGTCCGCCAGCCGCATCAGAATCACCTCTTCCACCACGTACTCCGGAAACGGCTCGAATGCAACTTCATCGAAAACCACCAGATCGAAATCATTCCCCAGCAGATACTCGCCGCGGTTCTGTGTCGAGCGGGCCTCAATCATGGCGCCGTTGCCGAACGTCAATCGCGGAAACGGCGTGTGCGTGTGCGAGTCGATCAGATCCGCCAGATGGGACGATCCGTGCACGAGCCGAAGCAGCTCGTTAAACACGATATTCGCCTGATCCTGGGTAATCGAGGCGACCACCGCTCGGTAACGGCCGGAACCGTCGAACCGCAGTGGCCGGACTCGATACAACGCATGATGCAGCAGCTTGACCGCCGAAACGAATGATTTCCCCCAGCGGTTGCCCGTCACCAGCAGGTTCTCTCGTTGCGTGGCGTTCTGCAGCCATTGGGACTGTCCGGCATGCAGTGTTACGCCGAGTACCGATGACGCAAAGTAGCTCGGATCAATCAGGCCCTGCCGCCAGTCTATGGGAGCAACTTCCGTGTTCAGAACAACCCCGCCGCGCGTTCACGGGCCGTCTTCTCATCGATCAACCCTGCCTGATACAGTTTCAGCAGACTGTCCACGCGTTGTGACTGAATGGAGGCATGCTCGGTAGCCTGGTAGGCGAACGTGTTGTCGAACACGAACTCCGCCCGTGCTTCAATTCCAGCCAACGCCAGATCGATGGCGGCGATCCAGTTGAGAAACCGGGCGACTTCCGCTTGCACCGACCGCACCTGCCGCATGACCACATCGAATTTGAAATTCGACCAGGTAGTCGTAGCGCCATAGGAGTAACCGAGCAGGTACGGCGCGAGGTTTGTCCCGGCACAGATGTCCTCGATCGTGGCGCGATGATTCACGAACCAGTTCGCCTGACTGCTCCGCGCGCTGTCCGGACCGATATACTCGATCGCCACGTTGTCCCATGTGACCGGGTTGTCGTCGACCTCGCAGGAGCGGATCATCTCCACCGTGCTGTCGAAATACCCGTTGATGCGGTTGGTATAGGCGCTGTCCGATTCCCCCGCCATCCGCTCCGGCGGCGTGATCTTGATATGCAGCCGATGATACCCCGCGTTGTGGTTGCTTCGCTGCATATCCCGCACCAATTGCTGCTCGATATAGCTCACGAACGGGATTGGCTGCAAGATTGAGCGGCCGAACGGATCCGAGCTACTGCTGTTCAAACCGAGGTAATAGAAATCCGGCCGGTTCAGCTCGAGCGAACGTTCGTCGAGTTCCAGAACCAACCGCGGTCCGGACCGTCCGGTTTCACGATGCATTCGCAGTGCATCCACGGGGATGATCCGATCCACACCGGTTCCATCCGGCATGACAGTCAGAAAGGCGCCGAAAATACCGTCGCGAAATAGCGCCCCGAACAGCTCCGGCATCAAGGTCGCAAGACCGACTCGATTGTCGAGCACGTTGGCAAACAGGTTCTCCGTGAGCCGCCCCAGTCGCTCCGCCGCCTTCGCTTCGACATGATTGTCAGCCGCGGCCGAGACCCTGAACGCTCCGGGCGCCGCGGACAAGCGGACCCAGGTCCAGACACAAGCGCTGATAATCGGAACATGGTCCACCAAAAAACGATACAACATCGTTCGGCACCGGCCGCTTTGGATATCCCAAGGCGACCACTGCAACGAGGCGTGAAGCTGGTCAGCGGTTCGGAAATCACCCCGTGACCCGGTTGAAATTGAAGTGGCCAGGCGCGGCCGCAGGTCCTGTGTTACTCCCACAGGCCATCTGAACGGTACTGCAGACATGTTTTTTCTCCTTTACGCCGAGCCGGCTCTCTGGTGAAATTGCTGCGATTCAGTGGCGAATCCGCCTTGCTCCAGCGATCAGACTTTCTAACTTCCATTCTCATGTCAGCCAGCGAGATGCAACCAAATGTCAAGAAAGTGAACAGCAGGTTTCACAATAGCGTTTGGGCAACCGGTCGGTACTGTGCGCCAATTCGTAACTGATAACGTGTCAATCAGTTACATATAGCCGGACATGCGCTACCGCGGGGGCATGGAGATTGCTCTGCAGAGGGTAGGTACGTGTATCTCTATGTTCAGCTTTGTGAGGATCTGATGCGAAAATCTCTAATCGTCGCGGCCGCGTTGACCCTGCTTTGCGGACAAGCGTTTGCCTTCCCTTATTACTACACCGGGGCAGGGTTCAACGACAGTCCGTTTGACCACAACAACAACTGGGCTCCCATCAACTATCCGAATGTCGGCAACCTGCCCTCGCCGGGGAATCATGGCGAAGGGGGCGAGAAGTTTGATCTGGAAGGACTTCAGGTTCGCGACAATGGTGGTTTCATCTATGTCGCCCTGGCCAATTCGTTTGGCTACTCTGCACATAGCACCTACTGGAACCAGAACTACTATCTGGGGGACCTGTTCATAAGAGCCGGTTCCCGGCAGTTTGCCGTCGACATGCGTGATGTCGGCTCCCTGGGCACTGAATACAACACGAGCCTGCTCGAAGTGACCAGCTGGTCCGGAATCGAAAATAAACCGGGCAGCTACGGCTACACCGGTGGTGGAAATCCTGCTATCGCGGCCCTGGCCGGCGCCTGGCGGGCCAACGGCAATTCGGTGGGTAATGTCTCATTCGCCAAAAGCTATGGCTACCATTACGAGACATTCCCCTCCGATTATGATCCCCGCGGCAACACCGGCAATACCTACGTGTGGGAATTCAAATTCGACAAGGCGCTTCTTGGGAACGCCAGCTCGCTTGATTTCCACATCACGCTCGGTTGCGGCAACGATGTTATCAATGAATCAGTGAACATGGTGCCGGAACCGGCTTCCATCATGCTGCTCGGGCTTGGCCTGGCCGGCGCCGGATTGGTCCGTTTCCGCAAGAAATAACGAACCTCCATTACTCACAAAGCTGCAAAGCCCGCGATGGCGATCACCGCGGGCTTTTCGTTTGGTCCTCGCGCCCGGATATTCACGGACCATTTCAGCAATTATATGCTTGAAGCCCGCCCTCCCCTCCGGTATCTTGGCGTTTCACATGACTGACAATTCGCCGATACCAGTGCGTATGAAACCCCTTTCGCGGATGCTGTCCGGCACAGTTCTTTTGGCTGGTCTGACTGTCCTGTCGTGCGCCGACAACCACGCCGTTCGGATCCGCTATCAGGCTGAGAAGCTCTTTTTTGAGGCGGATCGCCTCATGCAGAACGCCCGGATAAGGCCGGAACTCAATGACCCCCGCGCTCTGGCTACGGTCCGCAACGCCTACGACGAATTGGTTCGTTTCTGCATGACCGCTATCGATTCGGTCAGTCCCTCCGCCAACCCGATTGAGTACCGTGAGATGGCATCCCTCACTCACCGCTCGTCGATTCGGCTCTGTCAGCTCTATTTTGCGACCCATCGCTACGACAGTTGCGCAGAGGTCATCGCACGATTGGTCGCCAAAGTGCCGCTCGAAACGCAGGAGGCAGCAGGGGCACAGGTGTTGATGGGTCAGGCTCTGCAAGCGAGCGGAACGCTCGACAGCGCTTTCGCCTGCTACCGCCGCGGCGTCGATCTTCTCAACCCGCCGCTGGACGGCAAGGGCGAGATCGTGTTCAACGTCTTCAACGTACCGGCACATCTGGTGAGCCTGTACGCTCAACTCGGCGACAGCTTGAAAGCTGACGAGGCGTTTGCCCAGGCATCAGGCTACTATGGTGCTATAGCTTCAGGCAAATATGGTGCTCGACCAGCGCTGGCATCCAGCGCCATGCTTGCCCGTCTGAACACCGACCGCGGAAACTGGAACGCCGCCATTGCAGCGCTTGAGAAACTGGTGGATTCGAGCGGCGTTCTTAACCGCGACGCCAAACTCCGAATCGCCGACCTCCGTGCCGCTGAACTTGGGGATTTCGATATGGCGATCCGCTACTACGATGAACTGCTGGCCGACCTCAAAGGGCGAGACACCATGATGAAACCGGTCCTGTTCTTCAAGAAAAGCCTGGTACTGCTTGAGATGAAACAGTACGAAACAGCCCGACAATTGCTGGTGCAGATACAGACCTATTACCCGGGATATTTCGCCACCGACCCGCTACCGCAATACACCAAAGCACGTTCATTCGAAAGCGAGGGGAACTGGAATCGCGCCGAAACCGAATACAAGTACCTGATCGATAACTATCCGCCATCGGAGCAGACATTCTCTACATTGCTGTACCTGGCTGACCAATACACCAAAATGGGGAGGACGATCGAATCCGACAAGTTGCTCGAACAGGCCAGACAGACCTACGATCAGGCCGCCGTACAGGGGGCCGGTACGCCGCTTGAAGCGCTCGCCCTGATGTACAAATCCGAGCTGCTTCGACGGCAGCAGCAGTGGCGACCGTCGGCTGAGGCGCTGGTAGCGGTGTCGGACAGATTCCCGGGGACCGAATTTGGGCGCAATGCGCTGATCACGGCGGTTAATGTTTATCGCCAGAAGCTCAACGATCCGGCCACCGCCGATTCGCTGGTCCGGGCATACGTGACGAAGATGACTCGACTCGATGAGGATCGGATATAGGATCTTCACCGAGGGCGTGGGTGTACAAGCAGTAGTCTTGAGGAGTAATAATGACTGGAGGAAACATGAGAAGTTCTGTTAACGGAGCGCTGATACTTCTGGTGGTGCTGGCCGGTACTGCCATGGTGCAGGCCGGACCGGTAGACAAATTCGGCAAGGCCGACACGGTATACGCTGAAATCGCCAGTATCAATCCAACCAACTGGAGCATCACGATATCGTACAGCAACGACGAGTCGGTGCTGGCGCTCTCGGTGCCGCTCAAAATGACCGCCGGACTCAATCGGATCGTGGCGGACTCCGCGGTATACACGGGCGGGCGCTGCGATCATTTCGCCTACAAAGCGTTCCGCGCCGACACGGCCATCCAGTGCGTGCTGGTCGGTATGATCGCCAACATCGGCCCGACCAAAAACAAACTGAAACCGGGAACGGGACGGCTGGCGACTATCTATGTCTCCTCGCTGGAGGACAAACCGATCGAGAAGCTGGCGGTCGACACCACCACCATGCACCCGAATAACTCCCTGATGGCCGTCGCCGATGCCCTGCAGGGAGAGCCACCGGACACGACGCGCGTGGATCGGAAAGATATCGAGATCATCCCGGTGTTCGTCGCCAAACAATCCAAATGACCTTCCGGCGAAGCTGCAAAAGCCCGATCAGCGCGGTCGGGCTTTTTTCATAGACCGTAAAACACAGACCGAACTGGCGTGTATCGAACATGACACTCACCACGATCATTGAGAGCGAACGTCTGCTTTTGTTGACCGCGACACCTGACATGCTGGCCGCCGAGCTTAGCGACAGGTCATTGTTGTCGAGACTGATCGGTGCCGCGGTACCCGACAACTGGCCACCGGAGACGCTTCGTGACGCGCTACCGTTCTTTCTGGACAAAGTTCGCGCCAAACCCGAACAGGCTGGCTGGTGGTTCTGGTACTGGTTACGAAAGAGTGTGAATGGCGAACCGAGTATCCTTATTGGTTCAGGCGGCTTCAAGGGACCGATGGACGACACCGGCACTGTCGAAATCGGCTACTCGGTCCTGCCACGGTTCTATCGCCAGGGGTTCGCAACCGAGGGGGCTCGGGCTTTGATAGAATGGGCGTTCGAACAAACGGCACTGCGTGGAGTCATTGCTCACGTCGAACCGGCGAATGACGCCTCTATCGGCACGCTCCGAAAACTTGGTTTCGAACTCGTCGGCGAAGGAACAGAACCCGGCACCATCAAATACCAGATTTCCCGAGGCAAGTAGATTCCGTTTCCTATTATCCCCTCGTCGATGAAACTTACAGATACGTCTTTGGGGAGACAAACGCTGCATCGCCATTCACTGTTGGCAATTTCCTACTATTTCGCAACGTCATGTCGCGCAAAGAGATAGGTATGTACGGATGACTTCGGGTACGGCGGCACAGGGATTGCCAATACTCCCCCCATGGACTGCTATTTTGGTGCCTACCCCCTGCCTGAACACAACGAGATCGGAAAATCCTCGCTGGTGCTGTTTTCGATACCGGAGATCGGCATTCGCTTCAAGGCGCCGTTTGCGGGCGAAGATATCAACCACAGCGACTTCGCCTCGCTGCTCGCGTTGTTGGAGTTTATTGATTCCAATCAAAAGTACTTCACCAACAAGACATTCCAAATCCACGGCAACAACCTGACACTCATCAACCAGCTTAACGGCCGTGAAGCTGTCCCGCATCGGTACACACCACTTATCGAAAAGGCGGTGGCATACCGAAAGAAATATCACTTCTCTCTCGACTGGGTTCCCGCCCGCGAAAACAGCGCCTACGATACGTTGATTGAGTAGTCGTGTCGTGGTTGGTCGGTGTTTCGAGCAGTCGCTTCGACCGAGAAACCCGACACCGTGGGCTATTCCGCAGGGCTGAAGCAATCAATATTTCTGTTCCGGCGGTTCTTGCTCGCCCGAGACATTCATGTAACTCGTGATCTAATGCTCCCCGTCCATGGTCGAGGGCGAGTGTGAACCGCCGGTGCCGCATCCTTGTACTGCCATCACAGTCATCTCCCCCTGTTTTCGATTGACCGGTCCAAGTCCCCGACCGTATGTTTCCCCCATGACTCCCTCCGAACTGGTGACATCGGTAGGCGCGGGGAAATTCGCCCCGGCCTACTACTTTTGGGGAAGCGAGGACTACCGTATCATCGAAGCGGAAAAATATATCGCGCATCAGTTCCTCCCCGATGCCCTCTACGCCACCAACTTCCGCCGTCTCGACGGACGCAAGACCTCATGTGCCGATCTTCTGGCCGAACTGGCCGTCTACCCCATGCTGGGCGAACGACAAATGTTCGCCGTCAGCGATATCCAGCATTACAAGCCGACCGACCTGGAGCGCATCCTCAGAATGATCGCGCCCGGCGATGTCAGCCGGATTATAGTGTTTAGCACACCTTCAGTTCGCAAACCCAAAAAGGACTCAGCCTTCCTCCGGAACATTACGAAAGTGGCGGTCGATATCGAGTTTCGCAAACTATCGCACGCCGAGACTGCCTCGCAAATCCAGCGAAAATTCGCCAGGCACAAGATCAAAATCGAACCGGAGGCGCTCAGACTTCTGTCCGAACTCGTGGCCGGCAACCGCGGCGCGGTCGAGACCGAGACCGACAAGCTGATCGATCTAAAAGAAAGCGGCGCTGTCATAACGGCCGATGATGTCCGCCTCACCGGTGTCGGTTACGCGGTCTTCAGCGTGTTCGACTTAGGGGAGCAGATCGTTACGCGTAACGTCGCGCTGGCTCTCAAGCAGGTTCAGGCGCTCATCGCCGACGGCAACACGCCGAGCGGCATCCTGACCATCTTGTTCGGGCATATCCTATCGCTATATCAGGTCAAGAATGGCCGACGGCTGGAGCCATTTCGCCGTTGGCTTGAAGGCAAGTTCAGAGCCCAGGCAGAACAGTTCGACAACCGGACGCTCGAGCAAATGATGATCGACATCACCGAGACGATCGCCGAGACGCGAAAGACCGGCGCCAACGACGTGCTGCTTCTTGAGGCGTTGATCATCAAATTGCTGTCCGAAGAAAAAAAAGCGGGAGAAAAGAAACATTTCCCTGGAAGAAAATAAAGACCCGCAAGTAAGTCTATCTGGTGACGAGTCGGCCGAGCGAAAGCTGGTCGAAGCTGCTCAGAATGGCGACAACCAGGCGTACGGTCAACTGGTCCGGCTCCACCAGAAACGTCTGTTCCGGTATATCTACGGGCTGGTGGGGTCGTTCGACCAAGCAGAAGATATTGTCCAGGAGGCGTTTGTGCGGGCCTGGGGAGCGCTGAAGAGCTTCCGGACCGAGTATACCTTCTACCCGTGGCTCTCGACCATCGCACGAAACCTGGCGTTTACGCAGGTGAACAGAGAGGAAAAGAAGGAATCGCTTGATAAGATATCTGAGAAGGGATTCGACCCGGTCTCGACCGACCTGGGACCGCTCGACAAACTACTGGACGACGAGACCCAGGAGCGATTCTACAAGGCGTTGATGGCCATGCCGGTAACCTATCGGACGGTGTTTGTCCTCCGGCACTTTGAGGAGATGGACTATGCCGATATCGCCAGCTACCTCAAGATCCCTCCCGGGACGGTGGACTCACGCCTCTATCGGGCCCGGCAATATCTCCTGGAGGCACTGAAAGATTTGCTGTAGGGGACGGTATAGGCGATGAGAGCGTTGTAGAGTTATGGATCACGGATATTTCCTCGATAGAGTATCGGCCTACTTCGACCGGGACCTTCCCCCGCAGGAATTGGCCCTGATGGAGACCCATCTACAATCATGCGACGAATGTCGGGCGCTACTGGCGCAATTCGAGAAGCTGGATCAACTCGTTAAGCAGAATTCCGAGCTTGGCAGCGATGACTACTGGGAGAAATCAGCTCGGCAAATCGAAGAACGATTGGGCCGTGCCGAGAAAACTGAAATAACGGACGTTCGACCGTCACGTCGCATCGCACAACTGGGATGGAAAGTCGTTGCCGTGGCGGCCTCGCTCGTTCTCCTCGGCTACATCGGGATGCACAAGGACGATATCTTTCCGGAGCGGAAGATGGAAACACCTTCAGTGCAACCACGAACCGACAAAAGGTCTCACGGAGCGATCGATGAGACCGGCAGAGCGCAATCGACAATCGAGGACACCTTGGCGTCGGAGGGAGCCGAAGTAGCTCTTTCGACAAATGAGCCGGAGTCTCGCGAGGCCCCGCCGCAGGACACATTACGCCGAAGATCAAATGACACCTCGATGCCGAACAAACGAAAAACCGCAACGACGTCCGAGAAACCTTTGCAGCAGATTGACCGACAAACCGAAACATCTGTGATTCGCGAAAGCACATCACCAGCCAAACAGGCACCAGCTCCCGCAGCCGAAGCAGAACTTCGACCGCCTGTCGCCGAGAGTTCGCTTGTCGAAGAGGCGCCAGCGCTTCCCGAGGTTGTACCTCAGCAGCTCGTGCCAAAGGACACGGAAGTATTTGACAAAGCTGCCAAAGCGCTCGCCGGGCAGACGGCCGCCTTTGAAGCTTCTCCTTCAGTGTCGGCCGACTCAGCCATCGGCAACCTCGCGTCACTGCGTCACCAGCGAGATTCCCTCTCCGCGTTGTTGGCTCAGATCAACCGATCGCAATCAAGAACCATGTTCCCAACCGACCTTTCGCAGGGACTCGTGAAGAAATCCAAGCGCGAGGAGTCTGGGCGAGACAGGATCGAGCGACAGCTCCTCGATATCTGTTATCAACTGGCCCTCAACTCACCGGACTCTTCCGAGACTCACGCCGCCGAGACAGTCATTGAAAAAGCTGCATCGGATTCGATTTCTGTCAACCGGGACCTTGCGTCGCGCCTCTTGGAACAACTCCGCAGACGCTAAGGCGTTTTCAAGCCGTTCTACAACGCGGGCTCACCCCTCGGTGGACTTGCCCTGCCCAAAAACCCCCGAACCTTTTGGCCGGGTGGTTCGTAAATACCCTTAGTAGGCTGGTAATCTCGGAAAGGAGAGGCTATGGAACGACGTTTGTATCGCTCGACCACCGACAAGTATATCGGCGGGGTCTGTGGCGGCCTGGCTGAGTACTTTAACATAGACCCGTCGATCGTCCGCATCATTGCGGTCCTGCTCGTGTTTGCACACGGCATCGGCCTTCTGGCCTATCTGATCAGCTGGATCGCCATTCGGAAACGTCCCGCCGGACTGCCCGCCGAACAGGTGGCCCCACCGAGCCGGACCTGGACACGATATGTCCCCGGCGCCATTCTGATCGCCGTCGGCATTCTATTGCTCGTCGATATCAATTGGTACTGGTTCGATCTCGATGAGATCATCGAGCAATTCTGGCCGATTCTGTTGATCGCCGTCGGCCTCCTGCTGGTGCTCTATCGGGGAAGAGGACGCGAGGAACGTCCGGCCTCCGGAAGTATCAACCAGGGACATCTGGCCGAACACAACGGAGGAACCCTGTCATGACACCGGCTCACGGCATGTGGGGAGACGGATGGTTCTTTCCGGCGCTGTTCGGTGTGTTGATGGGACTCGTGGGATATATCATCGGATGGCTGGCGGGCGGACGTGGCGCCGAAAACGGGAACATCGAGCGACGGTGGGACTGGTCCGGGTTGTTTCCCGGCCTCTTGCTGGTCGGGCTGGGGCTCTTCTTCCTGATCGACCGCAACTGGTACCCGCTTGACCTCGGTGATATCATCCGGAAATTCTGGCCCCTCATTCTGGTGATATTTGGTTTGGGGATGCTCGTTCGTCGCCGTCGTTTTCACCGACCGATCGGGACGCCTACCCAGTCCTGGCACGTACCCGGCCAGAAAGGAGAAACGACACCATGACACCGGCACGATTTCGATGGGGGATGCTTCTGGTCCTGCTTGGGGCGGTCTTGCTGCTTCGGAACCTGGATGTCATCAACAACAACTTCTGGGAGGATTTCCTTATCTACCTCCCGGTGTTGCTGATTGCGATCGGGATAGAGAAGATCTTCACCAAATCGAAATTTCAGATTCTGTCATATCTGACCTCCGTCGCCTTTTTCCTCGGCGGTCTGTACCTCGTGTACGTGGGAAGTATGGGGGGCAGTGACCTCAGCTTTTTCTCCCAGACGAGTTACAAGGCGCCTGCTGATCCGACCGTGAAAGAACTGCATGCGTCACTTCACCTCACCGATGGCGACCTCACCGTTCGCGATGCTACCGATGATCTGGTCGACGGCCAGTTCCGGGAGTTCACGCATAAACCCGAGATCACCTATGCCGTTCAGGACGGCTCTGCCAATGTTACTTTCGAGGGGGGGAAGCGACGATTGCTTGGCAACGCTATCCGGGTCGAGACGGATGCCCCCGACGATTGGTATCTGTCTTTTTCCAACCTGGTGCCGCTTACTCTGGAATGCCTCGGCAAGGGCTCGGACATGCACCTTAATCTCTCCACCACGCCTCTCAAGGACCTCAAGCTCGAAGCCGATGAGGGCTCGGTGTATGTCAAGTTGGGAACGCTGCTGCCGCAAGTGGAAGTATCGCTGCGCGGTGAGAATTCGGACATCCGGCTTCGGTTGCCGAGCGATGCCGGCATCAGGATCAACGGTGTCGATGACCGGGAATACCTGCAACAGGTCGGCCTGAAACCGCGCGACGGCGCCTTCGTCAACGATGGCTACGATACACTGAACAACAAGATAAATGTCAATCTGGACGACCGTCTCAGCTCGCTCTCGATTGACTACTATTAAACGCTCTCTCCCTCCAGTAAGGCCGGTCCCGGCGTTCGCGCCGGAGCCGGTCTTTTTGTTTGCGGCGATCCCAAACCTGTTGCATGATGGGTCCCTCTGTGTATCTTAAGATCTATGAGTCGTCCGTCGCATTTCATCGCAGTTATTCTGTCTCTCTTAAGTGCAACTCCAATCCTGACCGGCTGTGGCCAGAAGAGCGAGAGGGCACAGGAGACTTCAACGCTCCGCATTGGCACCGATGCTACCTACCCCCCATTTGAAACCGTCAACACGAACACCGGCAAGCCGGACGGCTTCGACATCGATCTGATCAAAGAAATCTGCGCCCTCAACGGCTGGGCCCCTGAGTTCATCGTGACGCCGTTCGACGGCATGATTCCCGGCCTGAACGGCAAGAAGTACGATGTTGCCATTAGCGCCATGACAATCACACCCGAACGGGCGGCGCAGATAGATTTCTCTGAGCCGTATTACCTGGCGGGACAGACAATCGCCGTGCCGGAGTCAGTCACCACTATTGGCGGCTTGCCGGATCTGTACGGCAAAAAAGTCGGCGTGCAACTGGGCACCACCGGCGAGATTATGGCGAAGAATACAACTGGACTCGAGGTGTTCTCATTTGACAACATCGGCTCAGCGTTTATCGACATGGCAAATGGTAACCTCGATGCGGTGTTGAACGACTACCCGACTACACAGGCGTATATCAAGAGCCACGGCGGATCCAAAATGGTGGGGCCTATCTTGAGCAAAGAGCAGTACGGTATCGCTGTGCGCAAAGGGGATGCGGAACTATTGCAAGAGATCAACCACGCCCTCACCGAACTCAAGAACTCCGGCAAGTACTCGGAGTTACACCAAAAATGGTTCGGCTCCGAACCGGCCGAGGAATAGATGAACTAGACAAGTAAACGGCAGACCTCCCGGTCTGCCGCCCGTCGGCACACGAGGACGTGTGCCGTTTATCACTGAATCAATTTCTCCCACAGCAAGCTGTGGGGCACCGGTTTCGGTCCTTCTCCCTCTCAGGGAGAAGGTGGCCGAAGGCCGGATGAGGGTCTTCTTCTCCTACACCCGCTTCTTCGCCAGATGCACCGACATCCCGTGCAGATCGTGCGCCGCTTCCATAATCGACTCCGATATTACCGGATGGCCGAATATCAGATTCCCAAGCTGAGTCACCGTCAGCCCCTGATTGATCGCCAGCGCCGCCACATGAATGATCTCGGTCGCATGAATGCCGACTATATGCACACCGAGCAGCTTGTCCGTCTTCTTATCGCCGATAATCTTGACTTCGCCTGCGATTTCGTTCTCCGCCTGCGCTTTGCCCAGCGCGCGTAACGGGAACTTGCCAATTGAGACCGAGTGCTCCTTGGATGCCTTCTCCTCGGTCATCCCCACTGAAGCCACTTCCGGATGCGTGAAGATCACCGATGGCACTCCCAAGTAGTTCTTCTGCGCTTTCCCGCCCAGGCAGTTGTCGACCGCAACCGAACCATCATGAACCGCCGTATAGGCTAAGAGTATCTCCCCGCGCACATCACCGATGGCATAAATGTTCTTCACGTTCGTCCGCATATCGGCGCCGGTTTTGACGGAGCCGTTCTTATTCCGCTCGACGCCAACTTCATCGAGACCGATCTCTTCGGTGTTGTACGCCCGCCCCACTGCCACCAGAGCTTGGTTGGCGTCGATACTCTTGCCGCTGGAGAGCGCAGCATGGATACCTTCAGCACCGGGCGCAATTGACTCCACCCTGGTCTTGGTATGAAGATTCACCTTCAGCTTCTTCAATTCACGCTCGATCAATGTCGAGGTGTTGATATCCTCCATCGGCAACGCATGGTCCAGCATTTCCACCACGTGCACCTCGACATCGAGCATGGACAACATAAACGCCCATTCGCAGCCGATAACCCCCGCGCCGATTATTAACATCGACTTGGGAAGGTTGGGCAATTCGAGCAGATGGTCCGACGAGAGAATCCGTTTGCCGTCGATTGGAAATGCCGGCAGGTTCATGGCGCGCGAACCGGTGGCGATGATGATATTATCGGCTTTTAGCTTGCTTTCACCGCCATGTTCATCGACCACTGTCACGAAATTAGTGCCGGTGATTTTGCCGAACCCCTGATAATGGGTCACTCCATGCGATTTGAACAATTGGCTTATCCCACCCACCAACGTACTTACGATTTTGTCCTTCCGTGCCCGCATGGCGAGCCAGTCGTATACGGGTGCACCGGGCAGGTGGATACCGAACACCTCAGCTTCCTTCATGTTTTTGTATTGTGCTGCCGCCGCGATAAGCGCCTTGGACGGGATACATCCCCGGTTCAGACAGACGCCGCCCAGTTCGCGATCTTCCACCACCGCAACCTTGGCCCCCTTCATGGCTGCACGAATGCCGGCGGTGTATCCGCCCGGCCCGCCCCCGATTATGACTATATTAAACTGTTCGATGACACTGGCTCCTTTTTGAATTCTCTGCTATAACAGCCGGAAAAGTACAAGGTTTGAACGATTTCGCAAGTGCTCAGAGAGGTGGATTGGGCGACGCAAAGTCTCAAACGAATACATAGCGTGAGGCCCGCACGAATGTCATTCCGGCCGTCGAGAGCCGGAATCCAGCCCCAGCACTTGTCGTCGGTTCGAGCGAAGACGAGAATCGACAGACCAGAGGTTCGCGTCTCGTCTGCGCTCGACGCGACGACAACAGAGGGGCTGTCCCGACGTCAGTTCGAGCGAAGACGAGAACCGGCGGCAAACCGGTAGGCCGAAGGTTCGCGTCTCGTCTGCGCTCGACGCGACGACAACAGAGGGGCTGTCCCATCGTCGGTTCGAGCGAAGACGAGAACCGGCGGCAAACCGATAGGCCGATAGCCCGCGTCCCGTCTGCGCTCGACGCGACGGAAAGGCTTGGCACGTCGCCTCCGCCTTCTGTGCCATCACCTCACCACGACGCTATCGGCAGAACCAGAAGCGGTTCTGCCCTACGGCTCCGTTGTCGGCG